>VGSO01000294.1 GCA_016874945.1 Deltaproteobacteria bacterium | reverse complement strand
GTCGAGATATTTAATACCGTTTTCGGTTTTCGGTTTTTGGTTAAAAGATTAATGAATATCAATAAGTTATTAATTAGATTTGTTGCACCTGAAACCGAAACTGGTATAACTCGCACTCCTTTGATGCCGGCATGGGTCACCTCCCAAGCAAAGCTTTGGCCTAGATATCATAAATGAATGAGAATCTCGTTAAGCACAGGGTAAAGCCTGCGGCTACAGCATATATTTATTAAGGGATTGAGGGTGGGGTTTTGGGGGAAGGACAAAGGGCGGGCGCCCTTTGACCCCTCCTCCAAATATCATTCCATCATTCCGCCTCAAACTTCTCGTCGAAAATCTTCATGGCGCAGAAGCGGCCGCACATGGTGCACTGGTCTTCGATGGCCCGGCTGATTTCCCGGTAGCGCCGGGCTTTGACGGGGTTGATGGAGAGTTTGATCTGGGTGTCCCAGTCCAGGGCCCGGCGGGCCTGGGACATTTTCAGGTCCCAATCCGCGGCCCCGGGGAAGCCCCGGGCGATGTCCGCGGCGTGGGCCGCGATCTTGGAGGCCACCACCCCGTCGATGACGTCTTCCACTTCCGGGAGCTTCAGGTGTTCCGCGGGGGTGACGTAACAGAGGAACGCGGCCCCTGACATCGCGGCCAGGGCGCCGCCGATGGCCCCGGCGATGTGGTCGTAGCCCGAGGCCACGTCGGTGACCAGGGGGCCTAGCACGTAAAAAGGCGCGTTCTGGCAGTATTTCTGCTGGAGGCGGACGTTCTTCTTGATGGCGTGCAAAGGCAGATGCCCCGGCCCCTCCACCATGACCTGGACGCCTTTGGCCCAGGCGCGCTGGGTCAGGTCTCCCAAGATCTTCAATTCGTGGAGTTGTGCCTTGTCCGTGGCGTCGGCCAGGCACCCGGGACGCAGGCCGTCACCCAGGGAAAGGGTGACGTCGTATTTCCGGGCGATGTCCAGGAGGCGGTCGTAATCCTCGTACAGGGGATTTTCTTTCCCGTGGCGGCGCATCCAGGCTAGGGTGAAAGACCCGCCCCGGGAGACCACCCCGGTGACCCGGTTTTTAAGCAGGGGCATGGCCCTCCGGGTGACGCCGCAGTGCACCGTGACGAAGTCCACCCCCTGGCGGGCGTGGTGTTCCACCATGTCCAGGAACCAGTCGCCCTGGACTTCTTCCAGAGATCGGGTCAGGGCCATGACCTGGTAGATGGGCACGGTGCCGAAGGGCGCAGGACACCGGGACAGGAGCGCAGTGCGGATGTCGTCCAGGTCGCCCCCGGTGGATAAGTCCATGACCGCGTCCGCGCCGTACTTTAGGGCCGCGGCCAGCTTGGCTTTTTCCTTGTCCAGGCTGATGTCGTGGGGGGAAGTGCCGATGTTGGCGTTGATCTTAACCCGCACCCCCTGGCCGATGGCCGCGGGCTTAAGCCCCTTGTGGCCCTGGTTGGCCGGCACCACCAGGGTCCCTTGGGCCAGACCCCGGCGGATGACCTCCGGGTCCAGCCCTTCCCGGCGGGCCGCGTGTTTCATGGCCGGGGTGATGCGCCCTTCCAGGGCCGCTTGCCGCTGCGTCATGTTTCCCTCTCTGGAAGAAATTCTAGCCAAAAATATTTGAAATTTTGAATCCTTAAAATTTTGACTCCACGGTATGAAGCCAACGCCATATCGTGGCGCCACTTATTTCGGCGATGACACCCCGGTTGATTACTTCTCGATGAATCTCGCTAATACTGAAGCGGGACACGGGGATGCCAGACTCACATGGCAGTTCACCCGCCATCGCCTTTACCTCCATCCCCACGCCAGGGGGAAAAAGTAACTGGCCGCCCTTTCCGGGAACGCTCTTGCAGGCCCGAAGATTTATCTTCAAAGTATCTCTTCCGCCATTTGCTGACAACTTGCCGCGGCGTATCCAATCGGGAAGCAATGACATCGTTTGAGAATCCTTGGGCCGCCAAAAGCACAATTTTCGCCCGGATGACATCTCTATGGGGTGACGAGTATTTCTTAGCAATTAGCTCCAGCTTGCGGCGTTCTTCCTCCGATAAGGTAATGATATATGGGCTCCTGCGTGGCATAAATCATCCCCCTTGGGATTTTGATTATGCCACGAATAAGATTGAAATTCAACATTAATACGTCACTTTATTTTAATAATTTATGCACTAAGGATATGGTAGTCGGGATCAGCCGTGGGGTGTTTAGGAACTGCGGAACGGAAGGTCTGGCCTTACCCCATGCTCTTGAAGATGAAGTAAACCCCGTGTTGTTTACGGCGCTTAATCCTTTGCGGCCAGGGCAGGACATAATCTTCTTTGCGCACTCCTTTTTCGGCCCACTGAATAGGGATAAACTGATGACGCTCATAGGATTCGACCCATTCCTGATAGACCAGGGTTTTTGGGGGGAAGGCCTCTTTGGTGATGGGGCTGATGCCCAGCGCTTCCCGAAAGAAATATACGACGTTTTCCGGTCTATTTAAGGCAGACAGGTATCCGTTAATGACAAGGCGATCGAAACAATGGTATACAAACACCAGCAGGCTGCCAAACAGTCTGTGAAACAGCTCCATGGGTCGTCTCCTCCGGGTTCTTGATGGCCAAACAAGATTATCGGATAGGCGACTCTTGGAGTCAAAAATTTAAGGATTCAAAATTTCAAATATTTTTTTTCTGGGTTTTAGTTATTACTCAAGCCATAAAATTGTTCTCACTATCATCAACCGAATCCCCTAAAAAATTAATTTGGCGTGCGAAGGAATGGGAACCATTAATTGACCTCAGTAATAAAAGAGCAAGAATCATCAATGATACCAAGTTGCCGTCAAAGAGGTAATTTTTGTTTGTCATTCTGAACGGAGCGAAGCGGAGTGAAGAATCTAGATTCTTCGCTGCGCGCAGAATGACATTTTTACTCGTTTGATCGCAACTTGGTATGAGCGATGTAATGAGCTTGTAGTAATTGAAAAGGAGATTGAATAACTATCATTCTGGTTCCCAGGTTAAACTTGGGAACCAGAATGATATTCTTTGTGTCTCGGTGTCTTGGTGGTGAATCATTTTTCTTCTTTACCCCGCCCATGAAATCGATTCTGGGCCCCGGCGAGGCCCTCTTCCAGGAGCGTTATCACCGCCTGGGCCCCCCGTTCCACCAGGGCCGCGGCCAGTTCCTCTTCCTCCGGGGCGAAAGGGGATAGGACGAAGTCCTCGGAAGGCATTTGCACCGGCGGCCGGCCAATGCCCAGTTTAACCCGGATAAATTCTTCGCCCCCCAGGGCCCCTATGATGGAGGCCACCCCCCGGTGTCCGCCCGGCCCCCCCCCCGCCACGATCTTCAGACGCCCCAGGGGCACGTCCAGGTCGTCATGGATGACCACCAGGTGTTCGGGAAAAAGGCGAAAATACCGCAGCAGCCCGGACACCGCCTTGCCGCTGAGGTTCATGTAGGTCAGCGGCTCGGCCAGGATGACCGGATGGTCCCCTCCCCTGCCCTGCCCCCACCGGGCCGCCAGAGTCTGGCGGTTCAGGGGGATGCGCCACCGCCGGGACAATTCCTCCACCACCATGAATCCCAGGTTGTGGCGGGTGAAGGCATACTGCGGGCCGGGGTTCCCCAGGCCGACAATGAGGTGTTTGGTGGACATGGCCAGTGAGCAGTGAGCAGTAAGCAGTGAACAGTTTAAAGAAAAACCAAATGAAAGGGTATCAGAGAATAGTGGCCATATAAAGCCATAAATATGGCGGCCGAAGCCGCCAGGTGATGAATAAATCAAGTTAAGCCAAGAGTTAAATTTTAAACCCCCAACTGCTTACTGCTCACTGCTCACTGCTCACTGTCCACTGCTTACCGCTACACAAACAACGAACTCACCGAATCCTGGTTATGAATGCGGCGGATGGCCTCGCCCAGGAGGGGCGCCACCGACAGGACCCGGATCTTTTCCAAGGCCGCGG
>VGSO01000293.1 GCA_016874945.1 Deltaproteobacteria bacterium | reverse complement strand
GCCCGGGGGGCCGGCGCCCTTTTAACCCGGGAAGTCCTGCGCCGGGCCAGAGAGATGGAAATCCCTGCCATTTTTCTTTATACCGGGGAATTCATGCACGCCGGCCGGCACATTTATGAGAAACTGGGGTTCCGCCGGGCGCCGGAGTTTGACCGCCAGCCGGGGCCTATCGCCTGCCGGCTGGATTTGGCATAACCCCGAATTCCCTTGCAAATACCCCCCAACTGACTTGTTAACTTATTGATTATCCATTTCTTTTTAACCGATAACCGAAAACTGCATAACCCCCTCTGCGGTTTTATACTTGATTCCCTTTCAAATGCAACAAATGCAATTTGTAACTTATTGGTATTCCAGGTTTTACTAACCGAAAACCGAAAACCGAAAACGGTATTATGCCTTGCGGGGCCAGAGATAGGCCCTCACCTGGGTTTTTTTCCTGGAGTCAATGCTCACCCGATCGCTCTGGTTGCCCCCTAACAGCAGGAAACTGGCGGGATTCCCCGGGGCTTCACCCCAATAAAACCCGACATGGCCCCTGGAAGGGTCTTTTCCCACTTGTTTCCGCCACAAGACCACGATGCAGCCGCGTAGCGGCTTTTCCAGCTTTTCACCCTTAAGCCAGGAAACGGACGCAGCGCTGTCTGTCCCCTCGTAACCGGCCTGGGTAACGCACCAGTTGACGAAACTGGAGCACCAGGCCCCCGGATCCCCCTCCTCCACCGTGATTTTCTGGTCCGTGCTGGCATGGTACATCAAAATGCGATTATTTTTTGCCGGTCCGGGTAGTTCCGCCACTTTGTAATAATCCTTTTCCAGGATGGCCAGTTTGAGCCACGGCGGGTCTTCGCCCTCCCAAACCGGTAGCGGGGCGGGGTCCGGAGGGGCGGTAACCCGAGGCACCTGGAGGATTTGGCCGGACTGGAGAAGAAGAGGATTGAGGCGGACCAGTTCATCCAGGGAAATGGCGTAACGCCGGGCAATGCTTTCCAGGGTGTCTCCCGGGAGCACAGAATAATCCACCGTAGCCATTTCCGGGGGCGGAGGCTCAACCCCGGAGGGAGGAACAGAATTGGGGGGCAGGTTGATAACCTGGCCCGGGTAAATTATATTCGGATTCTCTATCCGGGGATTGCTTTTGATTAGCGCCGCTAAAGACACCTGAAACCTCTGGGCAATGGCCCACAGGGTGTCGCCCCGGTTCACGGCGTATGTCTGTGAATTAGAAGCAACAGGGGGCGCAACCGGGATTTCAGGCGACCACGGGGGCGCCGCCGCCACCTCTGTTAGTTTGATGAGGCCGCGCTCCAACAGGCGATGCAGTAAAACCGCAGTCCCAGCCTGTTTGGACTCTTTGTCCGGGTCATAGTGACCGTCGGAGGTATACTTCCCCTTGAGGTAGTGTTGGCAAAAGCTCCAGAGGTAAGGGGAATTGGTGTGAAATGTCTTGCGGTATCCCATGCCGTTATATTTTTCCAACAGGTATAACATGCCGGGAATAGTCCAATCCCGCCAGCGGTCCCACTCCATGTAGTAGAGAGCGTCCCTGGCGCTGAAATCCCAGTCAAAGGGGGGCCGCCCCTTTTTCGGCCTGCCGGCCGGACGATTCACGGTGCGGGCATCCAATGGATCGCCATTGTGCAGATGGTGCTCAAAACTGCCGCCCCGCTCCATCTGATGAATCAAGGCCACCATGTACCAGGGTATGCCCAGGGGATCGGCCACTTTATGGTATTCGGTCTCATGCGCCATGAGACGGTCAATGATGCGGTCAACTTCCGCCAACCGGTGGCGGTTAATCCGGCAAGTGGAAAATAAACTTTGATACTCTTCCTTCAATGTTTGATCTTCCAGTCTCGATGCGCCCATGGTTTTCCCTCCTATGGCCCGGCCAACAAAAGCGACCGTAAGGGTTTTCGCAAGGTATCTCGTTGGTTCTCACTACCAACCCGCGCTCAAATATCCCAGAGGCTGGGATCTAAGGAGTTGAATCCGGTAATCTTTTTAGCGGCGTCGCCTTTGATTAGATAATACTCGGCGTCATAAATCTTCCAGCGGCACAGGTCGATGGGAGTGACTTCGGAAGCGTTGACCCGGGGGACCGCGCCTGACTTTTCCAATCCCTCGGCCACCAGTTCCGAGCAGAAAAAGCGGCTGAAATCCTCTTTGTTATAGCCGGGGCCGTGCAGCCCCGCGGGAAGGGCGTCCAGATGGTCCAGGGCCGAATTGATGGCCTGGGGCATGTCATAAGGTTTGAGTTCCTTGGCCTGGTTAAAAAGAAAGTCATAAAAGGATTTGCGGTCGAACCTCGTGTCCCATAGTTCCTTATGAAGGGGCAGCCACCAGATCTCGCCATCATATTGGTCCAGACGGTCGCTGAACCGGGACACGGTGACGCCGTTGAATCCGTGCAGGGAAGTGGACTCAATGATCTGGTTGAAAAAACGGCCGGTTAAGTCATCCACCACCTTGGTCTGCAGGATGACCCCCACGTGGGACACCGCCGAACGGGTGGCGAACTTGATGATTTCCGAAAAATGGCCTTTGCCGCCGAACGCGATGACATCGCCGGGCTTCATCAGGGGCCGGGCTTTTTCATAGGAAATGGCTTTCATGGACATGGTCGAATTCCTCCCTGGGTCTGTGGGTTCAGGAAGCATATTAATGAATTTGACAGGAAATTTAAATGGTGGAAAGAGTAGGTGAGAGATTTGACAGGAAAACTCAGGACTTCAGATAACCAGAAATAAGAAGGTCCGGCCCCAGACGGCGGACGGACAGGTCCCGGGCCAGGGGGGCGTCCACCAGGCGGGCGACCCCGTGGCCTCCCAGGACACCCAAGGCTCCCCGGCCCCCCAGGATCTTGGGGGCGTAAAAGAAGTAGAACTTGTCCACCAGCCGGCGGTCGAAGAAGCTGCCCAGCACTTCGGCGCCGCCTTCCACCAGGAGGCTCTGAACCCGGCGCCGGCCCAGCAAGACAAGGAGGGGCTGCAAGGCCACCCGCCCGGATTCTTCCGGAAGGACCAGGACCTCGGTCCCCTGGTTTTCCAAAGCCCGCCTTTTTTCCCCGGGCGCGGCTTCCGTGCAGGCCACCCAGGTGGGGGCGGGGGAGTCCAGTTGCAGCAGCCGGGCGGTCAAAGGCAGGCGCAGGCGGCTGTCCAGGATGACGCGGATGGGGTCTTTGAAGCGGTTTTCGGTTTTCGGTTTTCGGTTTTCGGTATCAGGTTTTCGCGGCTTTATCGGCAGGCGGGTGGTGAGTTGCGGGTCGTCGGCGATGATGGTGTTGACCCCCACCACAATGGCATCCGCCTGGTGCCGCAGGCGGTGGCCGAAGGCCCGGGCCGCTTCGCCGGTGAGCCACTGGCTCTCGCCGGTGGCCGTGGCCATGCGCCCGTCCAGGGAGCAGGCGGCCTTGGCCATGACCCAGGGAAGCCCTTCCGTCACCCATTTGAACCAGGTTTCGTTGAGGCGGCGGGCTTCCGGCTCCAAAAGCCCCATCTCCACCTGCACACCTTGAGAGGCCAAAAACTCGGCGCCGCCGCCGTTCACCCCGGGGTTGGGGTCCCGGACGGCCACCACCACCCGGCGCACCCCGGCCTCCAGGATCGCCCGGGTGCAGGGGGGCGTCTTGCCGTGGTGGTTGCAGGGCTCCAGGGTGACATAGAGATCGGCCCCCCGGGCGGCATTCCCGGCCCGGCGCAAGGCCTCCACCTCCGCATGGGGCAGCCCGTAGCGGCGGTGCCAGCCCCGGCCCACTATCTGCCCCTCCCGCACCACCACCGCGCCCACCATGGGGTTGGGAGAAGTCCAACCGGCGCCTTTGGCTGCCAGCCGCAGGGCGAGTTTCATGTAAGAGGTGTCGGTCATAAAAAAATTTCACCACTAATACCAAGTTGCGATCAAACGAGTAGAATTGTCATTCTGAGCGCAGCGAAGAATCTAGATTCTTCACTCCGCTTCGCTCCGTTCAGAATGACAAACTCAATAATACCTCT
>VGSO01000292.1 GCA_016874945.1 Deltaproteobacteria bacterium | reverse complement strand
TGGCAGGATTTACTAACATTATAAGATATTATCAAAATTTGTTCAGAACAGAATTTTAACAAAAAATATTCCCATTTTAAGAGAAATGCATTATATATAAAATTAATAAGAAATCAAAAAACGTTCCCCAGGAGGATAAAATTTCCTAAATAAAATCAAAATCATAATAAAATCTGGGTAATCCCCTGGGTTGACAATCCTGTCATCGGCCTTAAATTGTGACAAATTCCCCAGGACTTTTTGAGTTATTTTTTCATCGGGAGGTCAGCATGAACGGCGCCATGGTGAGATGGTTGACGCTGAGTCTGGCGGTGATGGCCCTGATGGCTTGCGGCGAACGCCCCATTGACGTGGAAGCTCTCAAAAAGAAACCCAAGGACTACGTGGGTTCGGACACCTGTAAAAAATGCCACCTGGAGCACTACGACTCCTGGAAAATGACCCTGCACAGCCGGATGCTGCAGGATGCCCAGAAAAACCAGGACGTCATCGTCACGGAACTCGACCCCAAGGTGATCCGGGCTGACCTGGAGAAAATCAAAGATAAGCTCAAGATTCCGGTGGACAAATTTTATATTCCCAAACCGGAGGACGTCAAATACACCATCGGCAGCCAGTGGAAGCAGCGCTATCTGGTGGAGAAAGAGGGCAAGCTCTACATCGCACCCATCAACTACAACATCGAGACCCACCGCTGGGTGAATTACAACGAAGACAAATGGGACAAAAAGCCCTGGATACTGGGCTGCGGCGGCTGCCACGCCACCGGGGTGAACATTGAGAAGAACAACTTCATAGAGCCGGGGGTGGGATGCGAGGCCTGCCACGGCAAGGGTTCCTGGCACGCGGCGCTCCCCAAGGCCGAAGTCTTTGAAAAGCGGCAAACCATTGTCAACCCCGCCAAGCTCACCATGGGGGTGGCGGTGCAGATTTGCGGCTCCTGCCACAACCGGGGTGACTCCACCAAGCACAAGGGGGCGGAATGGGCGGTGGGCTACGAGCCGGGCAAGGCCCTGGAAGCCTATTACAAGTCCACTTCCTTTGCCGCCGGCGACGTGAGGCACGTTTACGCCAACGAGTTTTCCAAGGGCCACCATCAGCAATACATTGACTGGTCCCAGTCGGTGCACGCCAAAGAAGGGGTGACCTGCACCTCCTGCCACTTCGTGCACCAGATCGGCGTTCCCCCCACCCGGTCCCAGACGGTGCAGGCCGGTTCCCGGCAGTGCATGTCCTGCCACGAAATGATTAATAAGAACCTGGCCCATTCCATCCATTCCTTCGGGAACTGCGTGGGCTGCCATATGCCGCGCATCGCCCAGAGCGCCGAGTCCGGGGATATTCACAGCCACGTGTTCGTCTGCCTGCTGCCCAAGGACACCATGGCGAACCCGGCCATCCCCAATTCCTGCCAGACCTGCCACAAGCATAAAAAAGAGGACCTCAAGCACCTGCAGGATGATTGGGATGCCCTGGTCAAGCTGCCGCCGCCGGTGGGCAAGCCGATAGAATTAAAGATCCCCAGATAGGCGGACAGGTAAGGATTAAGGTGCGCCCATGAAATGGTGGAAGTTTTCCAGGTCTATCACTCTTCACGTGGCTTTCGGCCTGATTCTCAGCGCCTTGCTGCCCGGGGCGGCTCCGGCCCAGGAGGAGGTGACCTCCTCCATCCGGCGTTATAAGGACCGGGAGGCCAGCACCGGGTACTACGAGGAGCATGAGGTAAAGCCCCGGCGGATGAGCCCTTTTGTGGGCATCCCCGTGGTGATGCGCAAGGTCTTTCCGTACAGCCCCAAGGCGGCCCAGGTGCGTTCCCGCACCCACCTGGCCGATTCCCACCAGGGCATCCAGTTTTACGCCATGCGGCGGTGCGACGAATGCCACGTGGAGGAGGCCAACCACGGCCACACGGTGCGGGGCAACCTTACCTGCCGCCAGTGCCACGGCGGGGAGCCCATCGCCAGCATCAACCACTACTTTTCACCCCTGAATCCCATCCGGCGCCACTCCTATGTGTGCTCCAAGTGCCACGAAGGAGCCAGCGTCTCTTTTGCCACCTTTATGGTGCATGAGCCCAAGGCGGGGGATCCGGAAACCCGGAAGACTTTTCCCCTCCTGTATTACGCCAACTGGTTCATGATGCTGTTGTTGGTGGGGGTCTTTGCCTTCTTTATCCCCCACAGCGTCATCTGGGTGGTCCGGGAGTTGGTCCACAAGAAAGAGGAAGAGAAACCTCACGCAGAAGGGGAGCCCGAAGATGAACCCCGAGACTAGAATCCGGCGCTTCAGCTTAGTGGACCGGCTGTTCCACCTGTTCGTGATGGTCACCTTCATGATCCAGGCCACCACCGGCATGGGGCGTCTCCTCTATGCCACCCGGTGGGGCAAAGGCATGGTGGGCATTTTCGGCGGTTATGAATCCGCCACCGCTATCCACAGTTGGGTGGGGATAATCATGCTCCTCGGGTTTCTGGTCCACATCGGCTATGTGCTGAGCAAGGTGGACTGGAAAAAGTTCCCCCGCAGCCTGTTCAATGAGGACTCCCTGATCCCCAACCTCACGGACCTCAAGCAGATCGGCCAACGCTTCCGGTGGTTTGTCGGGCTGGGGCCGCCACCCCGGGCGGACCGCTGGGGCTACTGGGAAAAGTTTGACTATTGGGCGGTCTTCTGGGGCATGCCGCTCTTCGCCATCACCGGCCTCATGCTCATGTACCCCGTGGGCGCCAGCTATTGGGTTCCTGGCTGGTTCCTCAACGTGGCCCTGCTGCTGCACCGGGCCGAGGCCATCCTGGCCATCGGCTATCTGTTCATCGTCCACTTCCTGGTGGGCCACTTCCGGCGGGAAACTTTTCCTATGAATGAGGCCATCTTCGCCGGCAGCGTGGTCCTGGAAAAGGAGAAGGAAGAAAAGCCCGCCTGGATCGAGCGCCTGGCAAAAGAAGGAAAGCTGGCCGAGATGGCCGCGCCAGCGCCGGCCCCCTGGTTCCGGGTGGTCTATGTCATCTTCGGCTACTCCGTGGTAGTCCTGGGCCTATACCTCCTGTTTATCCTCTTCGTATACCGCGGCCAGATTGAATGGCATTAAAAAGGCCAGGGGCTTGACCGCCCCTGGCCGCATTTAGCTCTCCTTCTTCCAGCCCCGACAGATTTCCCTGTCTGCCGGGTTTTTTTGCGTTTTGGCGTCTTGGCCCGAGATATTTACGCGGCGCGCAACGCATCCAGAAGCGGCAGCCGGGCCGCCTTGATGGCCGGCAGCACCCCCCCCAACAGCCCCATCCCCACCCCGAAAACCAGACTCCGCACCATGATGCCCGGCGTCAGGGTGAACTTAAAAGACAGCTCGGCAAAGCTGGACCAGTTGATGGTGGAGAGCGTGATAAAATTGAGCAGCGAGGCGGGCAGCAGACCCAGGATCCAACCCAACAACCCCAGGAACATGGATTCCAAGAGAAAAGCCAACAGGATATGGCCCCGCTGAAACCCCAAGGCCCGCATGGTCCCGATTTCCGCGGTGCGCGCCCCCACCTGGGCGTACATGGTGACCATGGCCCCCAGGACGGCCCCCACGCTGAAAATGCCGGTGAGGACCAGTCCCAGGAGGCGGATGAAGGTGGCCAGGCGCCGGGATTGGGCCTCGTACATGTCCACCTCCCGGAGCACCTGCACCGGCAGGCGCGGGTCCCCCTCCAGGCGGGATTTGACCTGGAGAAAGGCCCCGGGGTCCTGGAGGCGGAAGATGACCGAAGAAAAAATTGTGCGTCGAAAGGCCTGGAGGAGCTGCTCCACGTCGCCCCAGATTTCCGAGGAGAAGCCGGTATTGCCGGCGTCGAAGACCCCCACCACCTGCCAGGTGCGCATGGCGAAACGCAGGTTCTCACCCAGACCCGCGCCCTGAAAGCGCTGGGCGATCTGAATCCCCGCCATGAGTTCGGTGGAGCCGGGCCGGGGGAAACGCCCCGCGGCCAGTTTCACTTCCCGGCGCAAGGGCAGCGACAGGGGCTGCACT
>VGSO01000291.1 GCA_016874945.1 Deltaproteobacteria bacterium | reverse complement strand
GTGGGGCGCGTGGTCGCTGGCGATGGCGTCCAGGGCGCCGTCCCGCAGCCCCTCCTTGATGGCCACCACGTCCGCCGCGGTGCGCAGGGGCGGGTTCACCTTGGCGTTGGTATTGTAGCCCCGGACGGCCTCGTCCGTCAGGGTGAAGTAATGGGGCGCGGTCTCCGCGGTGACTTTGAGGCCCTGGCCCTTGGCCCGGCGGATGAGGGCCACGCTCCCCCGGGTGCTGACGTGCATGATGTGGAGGCGGCTTCGGGTTAAGCGCGCCAATTCCAGGTCCCGGAAAACCATGATTTCTTCCGCCGCCGCGGGGATGCCTTTGAGTCCCAGTTCCAAAGACACCCGGCCCTCGTGCATCACCCCGTCGGCCCGCAGGTCCAGGTCCTCGCAGTGGACCAGAAGGGGCAGATTAAAGGTCTTGGCGTATTCCATCGCCCGGCGCAGGAGCAGGGGGTTCATCACCGGGCGGCCGTCGTCGGTGAAGGCCACCGCGCCCGCGGCCTTCAGGTCCCCGTATTCGCTGAGGTTTTCCCCCTTGGACCCCACCGAGATGGCCGCCACGGGCCAGACCCGGGCCAGCCCCGCGGCCTTGGCCTGGTCCCGGATGAAGCGGGTCACGGAGGCGGAGTCGTTCACCGGCCGGGTGTTGGGCATGCAGGCCACCCCGGTGAAGCCGCCCCGCACCGCGGCCCGGGCGCCGGTTTCGATGGTCTCCTTATATTCCTCCCCCGGCTCCCGGAGGTGAACGTGCATGTCGATGAGGCCGGGGGCAACCACCAGGCCGTGGGCCTTGACCACCCGGCGGCCCTTCCGGGGGATGCCTCCGGGGGGCTCCAGGGCCGCGACTTTGCCATCCGTTAGGAGCAGGTCCAACTCCTGCTCCAGATTCTGGGCAGGATCCACCACCAGGCCGCCGGTAATGAGCAGGCTCATGCTTTTTCCCCTCCCACCATGAGATACAGGAGCGCCATGCGCACCGCCACGCCGTTGGCCACCTGCTGCAGGATGACGGAGTGGACCCCGTCGGCCACCTCCGGGGAGATTTCCACCCCCCGGTTGATGGGGCCGGGGTGCATGACGATGACGTCGTCTTGGGCGAGTTTCAGGTGCCGCGCCCCCAACCCGAATTGCGCGCTGTATTCCCTGAGGGTGGAAAAGTACATCTGCCCCATGCGCTCCAGTTGAATGCGCAGCATCATGATGACGTCCGCGTCCTGGACCGCTTCTTCCAAAGAATAAGTGACCTCCACCCCCATGGTCTCCAGATAAGGAGGAATGAGGGTGGCGGGGCCGGCCGCGATGACCCGGGAGCCCAGCTTGGTCAGGGCGTGGATGTTGGAGCGGGCCACCCGGGAGTGCACAATATCCCCCACGATGGCCACTTTCAGGCCCGAAAGTTTGCCCTTGGCCTCCCTGATAGTCAGCAAATCCAGGAGCGCCTGGGTGGGGTGCTCATGGATGCCGTCCCCGGCGTTGATGACTCCGCAGCGCAGACGCCGGGCCAAAAAATGCGGCGCGCCGCTGGCGGGATGGCGGATGATCAGGATGTCCGGCTCCATGGCCTCCAGGTTGTGGGCCGTGTCCTCCAGGGTTTCGCCCTTCACCGCGCTGGAGGCCGCCACGGTCAGGTTCAGGGTGTCGGCGCTTAACCTCTTGGCCGCGATCTCAAAGGACATCCGGGTCCGGGTGCTGGGTTCGTAAAACATGGTCACCACCGTCTTGCCCCGGAGGGTGGGGACCTTCTTGATGGCCCGGGTGGAGATTTCTTTCAGCGACGCCGCGGTGTCCAGGATGTGCAGGATTTCCCCGGCCTCCAGTTCCGCAATGCCCAGCAGGTCTTTTCGTCTAAATTCCATAGGCAGGCTCTTGGCTCCAGGTTTCAGGTTCCAGGTTTCAGGTTTCAGGGAAAGCCCAAATCGGTGGCCCCCGGCAAAAAAAAACCTCCTTATCAGCAGGAGGTTTACGTCCCGTTCGCTATATCGCTTATTGCCCGCATGGCTTCCCCTAATCAGGTAATATCTTCTACCACCATCCGGGAGCAATTTCAAGAAGATTCTCCGGCAATTTTCGCCAAGAGAGTTGACAGGCCAAGAGGCAGGTATTACTAAATTTTTTAGAACCAAACCTAAGGCATTTAAAGGAGGCAAGCCCATGCCGGATATCATGGAATGGCGACCCTTTAGAGAAGTATCTAAACTCCGCCGGGAGATGGACCGCCTGTGGGACGATTACTTCGGCCCCGGCCGCCGGGCCCTGAGGCCCATGGAAATGGAATTCGCGCCCGCGGTGGACGTCTCGGAGACCGCCGAACAGGTGGTGGTGAAGGCGGAAGTTCCGGGCATTGACGTTAAAGATATTGACATTACCCTCAGCGGGGACGTCCTCACCATCAAGGGGGAGAAAAAGTCCGAACGGGAGGAAAAGGAAGAGAGCTACCACCTGGTGGAGCGCAGCTACGGCTCCTTCACCCGCTCCCTGAAGCTCCCCGCCGCGGTGGAAATGGACAAGATCGCGGCCAGGTACGAGAAAGGGGTCTTGACGGTCATCTGCCCCAAGAAGGAAGAAGTCAAGCCCAAGGCCATCGAGATCAAAACGGCTTAAGAAGGGGAAACGGAGAAAAGGGAAAACATAACCCTTTCCCGGTTCCCCCCTTTTCATCCCTGAGGATCAACTTAACCCGCGGGCAAGGGTAAAGGCAGTGATCTCTTGCCCGCGGGCTTTTTCCGGCCTGAAGAAAATGCTATGATGGACCATCCCAATGGAGGAGCTGATCTTATGAGCGAAATGGAAGCCATCCTCAAGAACGCCATTGCCCAGGAAGAGCTGTCCCACGAATTTTATAAGCGCATGGCCAGCCTGGTAAGCCATAAAGAGACCAAGGAGACCTTCGAGTATCTGGCCCAAGAAGAGTTGGAGCACAAGGAATTCCTTCTTAGCTGCTTCACTCCCCACGGGTGCAAACTCCAGGGCAAGCCCCAGGACGTCCACCTGGCGGAAGCCGTGGAGGCTACGCCCTTCACCGAAGACTACTCGCCTAAGGAAGCCCTGGTTATCGCCATGAAGCGGGAGGAATATTCCTACAAGTTCTACCAGAAGCTGGCAACCCTGCAGCCCCCGGGGGAGATCAAAGCTTTCCTGGAAAAGATGGCCCAGGTGGAGCTGGCCCATAAAGAAAAGGTGGAGTATCTTTATGATAACGTGGCCTTCCCCGAAGTTTGGTAATTACTTGAAGAGGCAGGGCCTGCGGCTGGATACCGAAGACCGAAGACCGAGGACCGGAAACTGAAGCGCCGGGGCGTGCTCATAGCCTTGGAGGGGGTGGACGGGGCGGGCAAGACTACCCAGACCCGGCTGCTGGCCGCGGCCTTGGAAGCGCGGGGCCGGGCGGCGGTCCTGACCCGGGAGCCCACCGAAGGACCGCACGGGCGGCAATTACGGCGCTACCTGGCAGGTCGCACCCGCCACTTAAGCCCCGAAGAAGAGCTGGAGCTCTTCACCGCCGACCGCCGGGACCATGTCCGGGAAACCATCGCCCCGGCCCTGGCCGCGGGACTGGTGGTCATTACCGACCGCTATTATTACTCCTCCGCGGCCTACCAGGGGGCCCTGGGGCTGGACCCGGCCGGGATTATAGCCATCAACGAAGCCTTCGCCCCCCGACCCCACCTGGTCTTTATCCTCAGCTTATCCCTGGAACGGGCCCTGGCGCGCTTGCGGGAGAAACGGCAGCACGCCCCCCAGGTGAGCGAAGCTCCGGATTACCTGTCAAAGGTGGCGGCGGTGTACGACACTTTCCAGGGGGACCACCTGCACCGGGTGGACGCTTCGGGGCCGCCGGAGGCGGTCCATTCCCGGATTTTGACAATCACTCTCGATTTTCTCCAGTAGTGTCCGGTTAGGAAATTGCAATGGGAACACCAAGGGGCTGAAAAATTACCCAAGCACGCATTTTTTACTTGACCAAGGAGCTTGTGAACAAGGGACATTTTAGTAATATCCTTTAATTACAAAGAGTTACGAAAATACCGCCCCCGGTCAGCCCATCACCAAAGAACAAGG
>VGSO01000290.1 GCA_016874945.1 Deltaproteobacteria bacterium | reverse complement strand
CCATCCAACAGTGTCCGACCTTCGATCCGGAATGGGATAATCCCGTGGGCGTTCCCATTAAGGCGTTCATTTTCGGGGGACGCATGAGCAAAGATGTTCCCCTGGTGTTTCAAGCCTTCGACTGGTCACATGGGGTGTATCTGGCTGCCACCATGGCTTCCGAGGCCACGGCGGCGGCGGAAGAGGGTTTGACCATGAGGCGGGACCCCATGGCCATGCTGCCGTTTTGCGGCTACAATATGGCCGATTATTGGACTCACTGGCTCAATGTGGGACGGCTGTTGGCCAATCCGCCGCGCATTTTCCGGGTAAATTGGTTCCGACGCGATGAGCAGGGCCATTTTATGTGGCCCGGTTTTGGCGAAAACATGCGGGTGCTCAAATGGATTTTTGATCGCGTCCGGGGCCGGGGTTATGGCGTGGAAAGCCCTATAGGCTATATGCCGCGCCATCAAGATCTCAACTGGGAAGGGTTGGAGTTCGACCCAGAGAAATTCTATGAAATTATGTCGGTGGATCGTGAAGCCGCCGCCAAAGATGCCCGATCCCATGAGGAGCTGTTTGACAAATTTTTTGATCGGTTACCCAAAGAATTTATTTACCTTAGGGAGCTGCTTAAATCCCGAGTATGGCGATCCCCCCAGATGTGGGAATTAGCCAGGGCAATCTTTTAATACAGTTTTCGGTTTTCGGTCTTCGGTTTTCGGTAAAGATAATTACGGATTATCAATAAGTTACAGATTCAGTTTGTTGCACTTGAAAGAGAAAATGTTATAAGAGGCTGGCGGCAGGGCCACGGTGAAATAAAATTAACCGCAGATGAACGCAGATGAACACGGATAATTTTTAATCTGTGTTTATCGGCGTTAATCGGCGGTTAATTATTACTGCGTCGGTATATTTCTACAACTTCAAACCCGGAATCCGGTCCCAGCCCTGCCAGTGAATCCAGATAAAAATTCCAAGTAGAACCCCGGCTAGGGCCAGGGCCGCGGCGTCACGCCAGGTCATCCGGATTTCCCGGAGATAGGTGCGCCGGGGACTCATCTGAAAGCCCCGGGCCTCCAGAGCCCAGGCCATGGTCTGGCTGCGGCGCAGGGTGAGGAGAAAGATGGGCGCCAGCAGGGGCAGGTGGCGCCGCAGACGCTCAGTTATACCGCCTTCCTCCCACACCAGGCCCCGGGCCTCTTGGGCCTCCTTGACCCGCTGAGCGGTGGCGAAGACCTCCGGCACCCAGCGCAGGGCCAAAGCGAAGGCGAAGGCCACCGGATAGGGAAGGCGGAGCTTCACCAACCCCAGAAACAACTCCTCCGCCGGGGTAGTGGCCAGGAGAGTCAGCCCCGCCAGGGTCATGGCCCCCAGCTTCAAAAAGGTGGCGGCGCCAAAGGCCAGGGATTCCCGGCTCACCCGCCAGAACAGGTGGGTAGGGCCCTGGGCCAGCCAGGACCAGACCCCCAGGCTGAACAGCAAAAGGGTGACCAGCAGCCACCTGACCCGCCAGGCCTCCCCCCAGGCCCGGGCCAGCCCCAGGTGGACCAGCGCCGCCAGGGTTCCCAGGCCCACCAGTTCGGGCCGCTGGGGGAGCAGCACCATGATGAAGCTCGCCAGCAACAGGGCCAGCTTGGTCCGGGGGTCCAGCCGCCGCACGGGGTTATCTAAAGAGAGTGTATTATTTCCTTGCATCGGCCTGGAACATTTTCGATATTAAACGGATGTGAGATTTCTGTAAAATCCCCCGTTGTCATTCTTAGCGCCGCTGAAGAATCTAGTATTTATGATTCTTCGGTCGCGTCGCTCCCTCAGAATGACAAATTGAGCCGGTTTTACAGAGAACTCGATATGCAATGACTTCCGAAAACAACACGAGGTAAGAAAGCAATGGTCAAATACCTGGTGCTGGCCCTGATCCTGGTGGACGTGGTGCTCAACGTCGCGGGGCAGCTATCTTTGAAATACGGCATGAGCCAATTGGGCAACTTCGCCATCTCCCTTACCACCTTGCCGCCGGTCTTTATGAAAGCGGCCACCAACTTCCACGTGATTTTGGGCCTGTTCTGCTATGGGATGGGTTTCATGGTGTGGCTCATCGTCCTGGCCAAGGCGGAAGTGAGCTACGCCTACCCCATGATCAGCCTGGGATACGTGTTCACCGCCATCCTGGCCAAAGTCCTCTTCGGCGAAGCCGTAACCCTGACCCGCATGGGCGGCATATTGATAACCTGTTTGGGGGTGTTTATTATCGCCCGGAGTTAGCAGTCAGCCTTCAGCGGCCAGCTTTCAGCAGTTGGCAGTTGGCAGTTTCCTTTAAAAAAGTCTGAAACCCCAAACCTGACCCCTGCTGCTCACTGCCCACCGCCTACCCGCCGTCTTCCGGCGAGACCCAGACGATGTTTCTCTTGTTCACGATGCACACCCGGCCGGTCTTGCCTTCTACGGTGGCATCGAACACCGTGATGAAAGGGTCGGAAATTTTGGTGAAGATGTCGCTCACCCGTTGAATCATCATCTCATCATGGTAGAGATTGATCTTTCCTTTAACTAAAGAGCCGTCCGCCAACCTTAGGGTCACACTCCGCGGGTCCAGCTTGCGACTGATGATTTTAACGGTCATGGCTAATTCCTCATTAACCGGGCTGGTTTCGTGCCGCGTAACACCGGGGTTTGGCATGGGGAATGCGGGCCCTTATGCCACTGGCCAAGTCCCGGGCCCGGGCCAGGGTTTCTTCCAGGTCAAAGCTCAGGAGGACCCGGTCCTGGACCAGCACCTGGCCGTGGACCACCACGGTCTGTACGTCAGCGCCGCTCGCGGCGTAAACTAGCTGCGAATACGGGTCATACAGGGGCGTCAGGTGAGGCTGGTCCAGGTCCACCACCACCAAATCCGCACAGCGTCCCGGCGCCAAAGCTCCTATTTCCCTTTCCAGACCCAGGACCCGGGCGCCCCCCCGGGTGGCCAGGTCCAGGGCCGCAGTAGCCGGCAGCAGGGTGGGGTCCAGATGGCGGACTTTTTGCAATTTGGCCGCAGTATCCATTTCCTGGAACAGGTCCAGGTTGTTGTTGGAGGCGCAGCCATCGGTTCCCAAACCCACCGGCACCCCCCGCCTCAAAAGCTCCGCCACCGGTGCGACCCCGGAAGCCAGCTTCATGTTGCTTTCCGGACAGTGGGCCACTCCCGCGCCACTGGCGGCCAGGAGTTCCATGTCTGCCTCCGTCAGCACCACCGCATGGTCCGCCACCAACCGAGAGGTCAGCAGGCCCAGCCGGTGAAGGTGGGCCACCGGGGTGGCGCCGTACCGGGTCTGGCAGTCCGCCACTTCCGTAGAAGTTTCCGACAGATGAATAATCAGCCGGGTATTATACTTATCGGCCAGGGCCTGACATTTCTGAAGCAGATCAGGGGAGCAGGTATATACGGCGTGGGGCTGGATGGCCACTTGCACCAAGGGATGGCCCTGCCAGGTCTGGCACAGGTTTTCGCTGAAGCGCAATCCCGCCTCGGGGAGGCCGTAATTGGGGGAAGGAAAGTCATAGAGCACCTCCCCCACCACCGCCCGGATGCCGGTTTCCGCCGCGGCCTGGGCCACCGCGTCGGCAAAGAGGTACATGTCGCAAAAAGTGGTGGCGCCGGACAGGAGCATTTCCGCCACCGACAGCTTCGTGCCCCAGTAAACGTATTCGCCGGTGAGGCAGCGCTCCGCCGGGAAAATGTAATTATTGAGCCATTCTTCCAGGGGCAAATCATCGGCCAGCCCCCGGAACAAGGACATGGCCGCGTGGGTGTGGGCATTGATAAGGCCCGGAAGGATCAAGCCCTGGGGGTAGGACAGGGTCCGGGCCGGCTCATAACGCCTTTTCAATTCCGCCGGCGGCCCCACCGCGGCGATTTCCGCCCCCCGGATGGCCACCGCGCCGGGAGAAAAAATCTGCCGGTCATCATTCTGGGTCAATACCCAATCTCCCTCCACCAGCAGGGAGACGGGTTCTTGGGCCTCCTGGGTCATCCTTCCTCCTGGGTCAGTTGACAGTTCAAAGTTCGAGGTTCAAGGTTCAAGGTTCAGGG
>VGSO01000289.1 GCA_016874945.1 Deltaproteobacteria bacterium | reverse complement strand
TTCTTGTTTTTTCGCGAAGATTTTGCCTGTAACACCTTGATTTGATTAAAGTAATTAGGTAATTTTTTAGTTTGGTTGCGGCCAAAGGCCGCGATGTGCCACTTATGTCATTGATTCTTGTTTCTTTACTACTGGGCTGCTTTGGCGTTCGCCGCCGTTTCCGGCTGTAAGGTGACAAAAAACGTGGTGCCATGGGCGCCTTTGCCGCCTTCCTGGGACCGGGTCTCAAAGCGGATGTTTCCCCCATATTTATTGACGATGGCGTAGCTCACCGATAATCCCAGACCTGTGCCTTCACCCACTTTCTTGGTGGTGAAGAAAGGATCAAAGATGCGGTCGGCGATTTCCTTGGGGATGCCGGTGCCGGTGTCGGCAAAAATCGCCTCCACCATATGGTTGTAAGGGTTGATTTTGGTCATCACCGTAAGGTTGCCGCCATTAGGCATGGCCGCCACCGCATTGTTCACCAGGTTAATAAACACCTGTTGCAACTCCCCGGAATCACCCTGCACCGGGGGCAAATCCCGGGCCAGGCGGGTCTCCAAGTCAATCTTATTGGTTAGCAAATTATTCTGAACCAATGACAAAACATTTTCAATTTCTTTATTAATATCGGTGAATTCTTCCTGCTTGGACGGCTGCCGGGCATAGGTCATCAACTTTTCGACAATCTTCTTGGCATTGAGTCCCTGCCGTTCAATAGTTTTAAGAATCTCATGTTCCTTGCTGTCCGGAGGCATGCGATCCAGTAAAATTTCCGCAAACCCCAGGATGACGCCTAAAGGATTATTGATTTCATGGGCCACCCCAGCAGACAAGGTTCCCAGGGAAGCCAGTTTTTCCGTCTGCAACATTTGCTCTTCCATACGCTGGCGGTCCGTGATATCCCGGGCCATGACCAGGACCCGCTCCACGGTGCGGCCATCTTCCCCGAACACCGGCACAAAATGGGTGGAGAGCCAATAGAGACGGTCCCGGATGCGCATCGCAGACTTTAGTTCGAAGCTCTTCCTACTATCCACCGTGTCCCGCACCTGGGATAAAAAAGACGCGGCATCGTCCGGGGCCAACAGATTCGCCAGGGATTTCCCCTTGATCCCCACGGCCGGGATTCCCATGGCCCGGGCCGCGGAGGTGTTGGCGCTGATGAAGTTTCCCTTGTCATCCAGTAAGAAAATGAAGTCCCGGGCGTTTTCCACCACCGATTTATACTGCTCCCGGCTAAGGCGCAAATCCGTGGTGGTCCGGTCCACCTCTTGCTGCAACTCCACCGACCAGCGCAGTTCATAATAGATCACCGCGGCCGCGGCCAGAAGCAGGGCAAAGATGAGGATGCCTTGGATTAAGAACTGTCTCACATATAAAGAGTGGATGGTGCCGTATACTTCAGCAATGGGGGCGACCACGGCGATGGGCCAAATTTCGGTGCATCCCGGCCTTGCATGGGTTCGTGGCACGCTCGGATCCACCTGGGCGTAAGGGCAATCCGGCCCGACGTGCGCCTGGGTGTAAGCCAGGAATTTCTCCATCTGCCCGATGACGCCCCGGTGCCAACCTGAAATATATTGAGCCGTCCCTTCCTCCCCGGTGAGCATCTTGGACTTTTGGATCTCATTGATCTGGTCGAAGCTGATCAACGGGTTACGGCGGCCTCGCGCGATAAAAGCGTCTTCCCCGATAAATTCCTTTTCCGGATGGTAGAGGAAGACGCCTTGCCGATTAATCGCCCAGCAATAGCCGGTGCGTCCCGAACGGATTTGGGCGCAGTAGCGGCCGGTAAAACGGCTGGCATCTATTTTAAACAGCAGCACCCCGTCCAGCTTGCCGGTGGCCTTGGGGTGCGATTCATCTACACTTTCTTCATACACCGGGGCAGCCATGGTGAAAACAGGCGTCTTCCGGTCTTCTTGTTGCTGCAATTCAATGGGCCCTTGATGGATGCGGCCGCGGTTGGCAGGGTCCCGGGCCCAGACTACTTCTGGAGTTTTTTCGAAATCCCCCTTTATGACATGGGGTCCGCTGCTGTCCAGGATATAGGCGCTTCCCGCTTTGCCATCCTTAAAATCTATCCGCATGATGGTGGTTACCCCTAGTTTGGAGAGATCGTCAAAACTGACCTTCATGCGGTTGGCCCAGGCCACCTCCTCCAAGTATTGGATGGCCGGTGAATAATTGAGGATTTTGAGCTCCCGGCGCAAAAACTCCATGCCGTCTTCTATCTGCCGGGCGGTGGTCTTGGCCAGGATCAACTGTTGCTGCTGAAAATCTTCCGATACTATATCGCTGGTGCGGCGCAGCGACAGCAAGCCCAAGACGAAGGCCACCGCCAGCAGTATGACCACCAGCACCCCTAAGCCCGTGAGCAGCCGCCGGATATTGAACTTTTCCATGGGATTCCCCAGATAGGCTGATTCCTTAAAGATTGTTGAAATTCAGGAGAAAATAGATTTTCTAATATTCGTATAATTTTAACGTAAATTTGCCCTCCGCTCAACCTCGCGGTCGTCAGACAATTAGACCACAAAAGAGGATGTTTGTGGTTAGTAAACTGATAGGGTTCCCCAAAACCGTTTTCTTCACCACCATGGCCCGGACGGCCGGACAATCCCTGAGAGGTGGATCTAATACCCGCCCGCCGGCGCTTCGAGGCCCAACCCGAATAATGACGGCGCACTAAGTTTTCTCGCAATTTTATGGATTTTTATTGTCTCACGATTTTTCTTGATAAGTATTTCTGCAATTATTCCGATTATGAAGAATATGGCTATTTTGTTTGGGGAAGGGTCAGGAAGCTTTCACAGGCTGAAAGTCTGTGCCACTACCCCCTGCCTTCCCCCCAAGCCCCATAAGGGCCTGGGAAGGCGCGGGGCCGGCGGCCCCGCCTTCCCAGGCCGAATTTAAACCCTCAAGGGATTGGGGGTGGGGGTTTGGGGGAGGGGGCCAAGGGTGGTCGCCCTTGGCCTCCTTCCCCAACAACAACTTTTCAGAACAGTTGCTCATGGGCCGTTGGCCCACCCGTAAACCATGAAAAGTTTTGTAGCCGCAGGCTTCAGCCTGCGCCGGCACAGGCTGGAAAGCCTGTGCCACCCAATTTACGGAACTTTTCAGGACAGATAAAACAATCCAGGCGCAGGAATTAATATGAAAGAATGGATGGTTACCCTGGTGATCGGTCTGCTGGTGAGCTTGCCTTTGCCTGGGGGAGTGGTTCAGGGGCAGGAAATAGGAGACTTCCACCTTGCCGAGGCGTCGGCCGGCCCGGGGCCGTCGGAGTCGTTAAAGCCCGGCGAAGCCTGGCCTCAGGCGCCGTCCACCGCCTGGGTGGACCGCTACAACGGGCCGGGAAACGATGATGATAGGGCCGCGGCCCTGGCGGTGGACGGCCAGGGCAACGTCTATGTCACCGGGGCCTCCACGGGTTCCGGCACGGGTTATGACTATGCCACCATCAAGTACGACGCCCACGGCCAACCCCAATGGGTGCGCCGCTACAACGGGCCGGGAAGCGGGGATGATTGGCCCAGCGCCCTGGCGGTGGACGGCCAGGGCAACGTCTATGTCACCGGGGCTTCCATAGGGTCCGGCACGGGTTATGACTATGTCACCATCAAGTATGACGCCCATGGCAACAAGAAATGGGTGCGCCGCTATAACGGGCCGGTAAACGGTGATGACTGGGCCAATGCCCTGGCGGTGGACAGCCAGGGCAACGTCTATGTCACCGGGGCTTCCACGGGGTCCGGCACGGGTTATGACTATGTCACCATCAAGTATGACGCCCACGGCAACAAGAAATGGGTGCGCCGCTACAATGGGCCGGGAAGCGGGGATGATGGGCCCAATGCCCTGGCGGTGGACGGCCAGGGCAACGTCTATGTCACCGGGGCTTCATGGGGTGGGTCCGGCACGTTGTTTGACCATGCCACCATCAAGTATGACGCCCACGGCGCCCGGCAATGGGTGCGCCGCTATAACGGGCCGGCAAACGGTGATGACTGGGCCAATGCCCTGGCGGTGGACGGCCAGGGCAACGTCTATGTGGCCGGGGCTTCCACGGGCTCC
>VGSO01000288.1 GCA_016874945.1 Deltaproteobacteria bacterium | reverse complement strand
TTAAGAAAAAATGGCGAATTTCGATAATTTCTGATCAACGTCAACAATTAATTCCCATCAACGACAATTATTTTTCCCGTTGCCCCACCAGTAACGTTACCTGGAGATGCAAGCCGCAGGCCGGCGGCTAGCGGATTCGGCCTGCCGGCACCAGGGGCATGCAGGGCAGGCCGAATCCGCCCTGATTAAACAACATGGATTCCTTTCCGGCCAAGGCTTGCTGGCGCCGGGGGGCTTCTAACGACAAATATTACTCAGGCCATAAAATTGTTCTCACCTCACTAACACTACTGCGTTAAGTATTGACATTAAATCTTTTTTGTGTGACCATGGGCACATGGACAGAGAAGAAATGATCGAGGCCCGTGGTCGCCTGGAGGCTTTTTTGAAGCCTTTGTTGCCATTGCTGGGGCGTGCTGAACGTCGCCGTTGGGGGGCCTTTTATGTCCAGGGCTTGCTTCTGGAGACAGGCCGGAAGACTGCGGCGGGACTGGCGGCTCGTTTGGGCGGTAACGTCCAGGCCGTGCAGCAGTTCGTCAATCAGAGTCCGTGGGACTGGCGGGCAGTCCGCCGGGCCCTGGCGCAAGAAATGATAAGGCAGTCCGCCTGCCGGGGAGCCTGGATCTTGGATGACACCGGCTTTCCCAAGAAGGGTGTGCATTCCGTCGGCGTAGCCCGGCAATATTCCGGCACTATGGGCAAGATTGGCAACTGTCAGGTGGCGGTTTCCCTGAACTTCGCCACCGCGGACGGGTGTTTCCCCATCGATTTCCAAGTCTATTTGCCGCAAAGTTGGGCCGCGGACCAACCGCGGCGGCAAAAAGCCGGCGTCCCCGCCGACGTAACGTTTCAGACCAAGTGGCAGTTGGGATTGGGCATGCTGGATTTGGCCCAAGCCTGGGGGTTGCCTCAGGCCGTGGTGGTGGCGGATGCCGCTTACGGAGTGGCTACCGAGTTCCGTCAAGGGTTGCGGGAGCGGAGCTTGCACTATGTCGTGAGCATTCCTGCCGAGGTGACGGCGTGGACCGAACCGGTGACCGCCCAGACACCGACTTATCGGGGCCGGGGCCGTCCACCCCGCCGAGACCGGACGTTGCCCAAGCCCCTTAAGGTTTCGGAAGTGGCTCGGGGCTTGCCAGACACCGCCTGGCAGGAAATCAGTTGGCGGGAAGGGACTAAAGGACCCCTTAAAGGCCGCTTCGCCTCCCTCCAAGTGCAACCTGCTCATGGTTATCACCAGGGTAAAGTTACTGAACCGGTTGGCTGGCTTCTGATAGAATGGCCGCCCGCCGCGGACGCACCCGAAAATTTTTGGTTTTCTAATCTGCCGGACAACACCGATTTGCAGGAATTGGTCTACTGGGCCAAAATCCGCTGGTACGTGGAACAGAACTATCAACAACTCAAGGACGAACTGGGGTTGGATCATTTCGAAGGGCGCTCCTGGAATGGCTGGCATCGCCATGTGACGCTGACTATGATGGCCTTTGCTTTTCTCGTCCTGGAAGGATTCCGGGCTAAAAAAAACTTCTGGGTGGACCTTGCCCCAGGCCAAACGGGAATTACAGCGTATGATTTTTCTCCTACTTGGTTTCTGCCCGAGTTGTTGGCGTCCATTCATAATTGACGATACTTAACGCAGTAGTGCTAAGCGAAGCCCCTAAAAAATTATTTTTGGGGTCCGCAGGAATGGGAACTATTAATTGACCTCAGTAATATTTCTGTTGATAACGACATTGCTTATTCTTGGGACCGTTTGGCTTGTTCCATCCGGTAGCTGGGGATATTCAGTTCGATGATGACGCAGTGATGCACCAGGCGGTCGATAGCCGCGGCCGTGGTCATGGGGTCTTTAAAGATGGCCTCCCACTTGGAGAACGGCAGATTACTGGTAATTATGACGCTGCCCCGCTCATAGCGTTCCGCCAGCAAGGTGAACAGCACTTCCATCTCTTCCCGGGACTGCTGGACATAACCGATGTCGTCCAGGATCACCGCCTCACACTTGCTCAACTTCTTCAACCAGCGGGTTAACTTCAACTCCTGTTTGGCCCGCAGAAGCTCCTGGACGAGCAGGTTGCAGTGGCCAAAGTAAACCCGGTGTCCATTACGGACCAGTTCCTGTCCCAGGGCGCAGACCAGATGGGTTTTACCGCTGCCTGGGTTCCCGAAGACCAGCACATTTTCCGGGCGGGCCAGAAACGAGCCGGTACGAAGGGTTTGGACCTGATTGACCACCTTGCGCGGCAACCGGTTCAGGTCGAACTCCTCCAGGCTCTTTTCCAAAGGCAACTGTGATTCTCGAAGCAATTTTTGGATGCGTTTGTGCCGACGCACTTCACATTCCCGAGCCGCCACCTCCAGGAGATAATGCTCGTAACCCAATGATTCTTGTTGAGCTTTCAGGGCCACTTCTTCGAAGCATTCCCGAACCGTAGGGAGATGGAGTTCCTTCAGATAGCCCACTAATTGCCCGCGCAGTTCGCTCATGGGGATCATCTGGCCACCGCCTCCTGCTGGAGTAAGACATCGTACATGGCCAGATTGACCTCCGCTATGGACACCGCGGTGATGGGAGCAGTTGCCGAGATGGAATCGAGGCGGTCTTTCACTGCTACCGCCGTTATGGGCAGCTCCAGTTCTATTAACTGCCGTAAGGCGGCATTGACCTCGCTCTCGCTCTCCTTGGCAGCCAGATAGAGGATCTTCAGATATTCTTTGTGAGCCCGCAGTCGATCTTGCTTTCTCAGGAGGTCATAGGCCATCCGAAAATAACTGGTGGGAAAGAGCTCCTCCCGATAGCGATAGTTCTCGAAAGCTCCGGGTTTGCGGACCAAGGAGTCGATGATATACCGATAGTTGATGTGATGCTTGCTATGTCCGGATAACCGGGGGAGGCGGTGGATCTGCCGCTGGCCATACCAGACTTCGATCTGCTCGGCATAAATCCGTACCTCCACCAGCTCCCCGATGAGGCGGCTATCCACGCTGTACGTATTCTTCTTGACGCGAATGGTGCTGCTGGGCCCCACCCTTACTCTTTCCTTCTGGGAATCGTCCACCCGGCGCCCTGGCAGTCGCCGGAGCACCTGCAGTTCTTCTTGCAAACGGTCCTGGCGGCCGCTATTCAATTGCTTGAAGAGCTTCTGTAAAAAGCCCTCATACTCGCTCCGGCTCACGAAGTCCCGGTGGCCTCTTAATAACAAAGCCTGCTCCAAAGCCCGCTTAAACCTGTAATGCCGCTGCTCCACATCGCCGTTTTCGTGAGCCTCTCTGGCTTGAATCTTGCGGCCTTTCAAACCATAGTGACGGAGCAGAGCCTGGTAGCGTCGGGTGAAAGCCTCGGGATTGAGGTAATTATTCACCGCCGCCGACAGTCGATCCGACTGATGTTCCGCCGGCACCCCGCCCAGCTCCCAGAGCGCATTCTGCAAGCCCTGGCTGAGACTCTCATAACTCTCTGAAAAACAGACGGTGCCCGTCTCCCAGTTCGAATAGGGCAGGACAAAGTGGTACAGCAGATGGGGAAAAGCTTCGCCCAGGATCGTCACCCGCAGCTTGGTCAAGTGGGTAAAATCAGACTGGCATAACTGGCCCGGGCGATAATCCTGGGGGAAAAAGACTTCCTTAGGCGGACCTTCCAGAACTCGCCACTTCTTCACCTTCCGCTGCAAGGTCCGCAGTTGGCCATCCTGGAAATGGCCGGGATATCTGCGCTGCAAATCTGCAAAAATGGTCTTGGCTTCCAAACCTGGATTTAACCTCAGCAGTCCCTGAATCTCTTGCCAATGATCGGCAAAGGGGTCCACCCGGGTCTTCCAGGTATGTGCCTGCTGGCACTGACTGGGCAGTTGCCCCAATCTCCGGTACTTCCGGGCTGTCTTCTCATCCATTCCCGCTTTCGCTGCGGCCAGGGCCAGGGTTTCTTCACTCTGGATCAGCTTCATCAGCTTCCTCACCTGTTGATCGGTTACCATCCAAGCCTCCTCCAACACCGCTTGGATGGTTTAATCTTGTTTACAGGAAAACGGGAATTCTAATTGTCGTCAGCCGGGAGTTTTAATTGTCGCTCATCAGATAGTGGCGGTAGCAATGGCTACCG
>VGSO01000287.1 GCA_016874945.1 Deltaproteobacteria bacterium | reverse complement strand
TGCCTGGGCTGTGAAAGCTGCATCGAGGTTTGCCCCTCTGCGGCTATCACGATAACCGAGACTTAATTAAGCGATTTTTCTCATTGAAAAACGCCGACCTGATTCAGGGCCGGCGTTTTTTATTTAAGAGCAGGGCCAGGGGTTGAGGGTGGACCGGGGACTCCAGGCAAGACCTTGGGCTGCTGCCTCGGCCTCCCCTCAAGCTCCCCTCCCTCCCGGTTGGGGAGAAGTCGGGGAAGCTGGCCCGGTTGTCTCATACCAAGGTGCAATCAAAAAGGTATTATTGTGGCGCAATTTATTGCGCCCGAAAGGCGGGCGTGATAAATCACGCTACAACTGTTGCCTTTCGACTGCGACTTGGTATCAGTTTAACGGTAGCCGCGGCCGCGGCCGCGGCCGCCGCCAAAGCCTTTTTGCTGCGGTCTGGCTTCATTGACCGCCAGGGGGCGTCCTTCCACGTTCCGGCCATTGATCATGGAAATGGCCTTCTGGCCTTCCAGTTTGGTCTCCATCTCCACAAAGCCGAAGCCCCGGGGCTGGCCGGTGTAGCGGTCCATAATGATTTTGGCGGAGGCCACATGGCCGGCCTCGGTAAACAAGGCGTGGAGGTCTTCTTCGGTCATCTCGTGGGGCAGGTTGCCCACGAACAATTTTACACTCATATCTTCTCCTTGAAATGCTGCTGCGATGTCCTTGAGGGAATTTTTGTCCACCGCGTTTGTCTGGTGGATGTCTTTTAATTTCTTTCTTCAGCCGCCTTCGGCATTTCCTCCGCCGGCGGTTTCGGGATTTTGCCCTGGCGGCGCTTCATTTTTTCTTCGTTTTTCTGTTTCCGGGCTATCTCTTTAGCGCGCTTATCCCAGCCATGACTTTTCCTGCCAAATTGTCACCTCCCCTGAGGGGCAAAATGGCGGAACTCCAGGGGTCCGAGAACCGCTGGAGTTCCGGTCACCGGGCTTTACGGTTTAAAGTTTAACCACGTTTTGGGCCTGGGCCCCCTTGGGTCCCTGGACCACCTCAAACTCCACCGTCTGGTCTTCCGCCAGGGAGCGGAAGCCTGTGTCCTGGATGGCGCTGTGATGCACGAACACATCGGGACCGCTGTCCCGGGAGATAAAGCCAAAGCCCTTGGAGTCATTAAACCATTTCACCTTGCCAGTTTCCTTCATTGTTAACCTTCCTTCGATACTGCAAAAATATTCCCGCCAAAAAAGCAGGGCGCACAGCAGTCAGGCAAAAAAAAACGGTCCAGGGTTAGCACCCCGATCCGATTTTTGTTCCGGCCTTGTGGCCCGGCTTTCAGTCTGACATGCTAAACTTTTTTTATTTTATAGGAAAAATGCCCGATGTCAAGCTAAATAAACTAGCCAGCCGAATCAGGGAAAATTTAAAGGCATGGACAGGCATCCGGGGGGCCGGCCGGCGCCGGGCCGGCCCCTTTGGAAATATATAATAGTCTTCAGCTTATATCCGGTAGGAACAAGGAGGAATGGCGGATTTTAGCTCAATTTCCCCTGTATCCTTAAATAATTGTTCCTCAATCTCCAAAAGGGTTGACCAGGTGCACCGGCACCGGGGAGCTGCCCAGGACTCTACGGGCTACGCTGCCGAATTCGGGAGAGCGCTGGTCCAGATCCTCGGCGCCCCGGCCATGGGAGGTGAGGACGATCATGTCGGCGGTCTGCCGGGCCATCTTGAGGATTTCCGCGGCCGGGTCGCCTTGAACCAGGCGCATTTCGAAGGCGGGGCAGGCCTTCAGGTTCTTCTCGCAGACCTCCTCCAGACGCTTCCGGGCGTTTTTCATCTCAAATTCCTGAAAGTGCTTCACGTGCGCCTCGTCGGGATAACTGTAAGCCCCGAAGTGGCTCATTAGGTCCACGCCCACGTAAAGAACGACGACCTTGGCCTGATATTTTTCCGCCAGGGACTCCACGTGTTTGGCGGCTTTAATCGAATTTTTAGACAGGTCCGTGGGCCACAGGATGGTGCGAATTTCCATGAAAAGCCTCCTTATGAGCAATATGAGTGCCGATTGTTTCTCATAAAAATAAACACGTCATTGGGGATATGGAAGAGTTTTTATCCGGTTGCGGGTTTTTTTCTTAATGTTCCCCAGGCGCCCTGGCCGGGGCGAATCTTGTATCCGCCCCGGGACGAACTGGGCGAACACCAGGTTCGCCCCTACCCGTATTTGCCCGTAATATAATCCTCGGTGCGGGTGTCTTGGGGGCGGGTGAAGATCCGGCCGGTTTCACCGAATTCGATGAGTTCCCCCAGGAGCATGAAGCCGGTTTCGTCGGAGACCCGGGCCGCCTGCTGCATGTTGTGGGTGACGATGATAATGGTGTAGTTGCGCTTCAGTTCCCGCATGAGCTCTTCGATGCGCAGGGTGGCCAGAGGGTCCAGGGCGGAGCAGGGCTCGTCCATGAGGAGGATTTCCGGCTCCACCGCCAGGAGGCGGGCGATGCACAGCCGCTGTTGCTGCTCCTCGGTTAGGGTCAGGGCGGAAGCTTTCAGGCGGTCTTTGACTTCGTCCCATAACTGCACCGCGGCCAGGGAGCTCTCCAGGAGGGCTTCTTCCTCCGCCCGCCGGGGGCGCCCATGGAGCCGGGGACCGTAGAGGACGTTGTCGTATATGGACAGGGGGAAAGGGTTGGGGCGCTGGAAGACCATGCCCACTTTCTTGCGCAGTTGGGTGAGGTTGACCCCCGGGCCGTAGATGTCCTCGCACATGACGATGACTTCTCCGGTGATCCGGACCCCTTCGATGAGGTCGTTCATGCGGTTCAGGATTCGCAGAAGGGTGGATTTGCCGCACCCCGAGGGGCCGATGAGCGCGGTGATGGTCCGGGACTTGAAGGCCGCGTCAACATCGATGAGGGCGCGAAAGGCCCCGTAATAGAGGTTGAGACGCCTGATAGTAATAATCTCTAGGGGGCAAACCGGGACCTGATTATCCGAAGCGTCCGGAGATGTAGTCATCGGTGCGTTGATCCTGGGGCACGGTGAAGACCCGGGCGGTGTCGCCGATTTCGATGACGCGGCTCATCAACAGAAAAGCCACCCGATCCGTGGCCCGGGCGATCTGCTTGGTGTTGTTGCTCACCAGGATAATAGTATAATTTTTCTTCAGTTGGAACAGGGTTTCTTCAATTTTCGCGGTGGAAATGGGGTCCAGGCCGCTGGTGGGTTCGTCCAGGAGGATGACTTCGGGCTCCATGGCCAGGGTGCGGGCCAGACAGAGGCGCTGCTGCTGGCCGCCGGAGAGCTTCAGGGCCGAATCCTTAAGCCGGTCCTTGACTTCATCCCAGAGCCGGGCCGCTTTCAGGGCGGTTTCCGCCACTTCTCCCAACTCCCGCCGGGACTTTTTCCCCGCCATCCGGGGGGCCAGGATGAGGTTTTCCAGGATGGTGCGGGGCAGGGGGGTGGGCTTGCTCAGCACCAAACCCACCCGGCGGCGCAAGGCCACCACGTCATAGTCCGGGGCCAGGATATCTTCGTCGTCCAGCCACACCTGGCCTTCCACCCGGGCGCCGGGGATGAGGTCGCACATGCGGTTTAACACCCGGAGCAGGGTGCTCTTGCCGCTTTTGCTGGGCCCCATGAGCCCGAAAATCTCATTTCGCCGGATGTTTAGGGAAACGTCGTCCAGAACCTGGGAGCCCCCGTAAGAAAAAGAAAGGTGCTCGATGCGGATTTTGTATGGGGATTCCTGGTTCATGGACTTTCGCAGCATCCAAGGGCCCCGAGGCGGCCCGAGTTTATGGCCTTACTCCGGAAACCTTAAGCGGTCCGGGGCCCAAGCAGGCAAGAATGATTCTCCTTGCCAATTTACTAAATTGGCTAGCCCCTCAAAAACTAAGGGTTAGCCCACCGGCCAATCCCCCGTCGATAATTTACTTCTTCCCTACCATTTTTAGCATTTTGATATAATTATCAGGTTTGGCGGATAGTTCACCCATAAAGGGACAGTCTAATTCCTAAAATGAGTGATTTATTACTTGCATATTATGATAAAGTAATATAACATACTGATATCAATGAGCAAATTGTATTACTAACTTTGCTCAGCCAAACCCATTGGGTGGGAGGTTGTCACAAGCGCT
>VGSO01000286.1 GCA_016874945.1 Deltaproteobacteria bacterium | reverse complement strand
GAAACCCCAGGATAGAGGAGATACCCTTCAGCTCTGAAAGAAAAAGGATGACCACCATCCACCAGATGGACGACGGGAAGAGGATGGCCTTTATGAAAGGCGCCCCGGAGGTGGTTCTGGAGAGATGTTCACATATCCTTGACGATGGAGGGGGCAGGCAACTAACCGAGGAGGAAAAGGCCCGCATCTTAACGGCGAACGAAGAGATGGCACAAAGCGCGCTGAGAGTCCTGGGGATTGCTTATCGAGAGCTCCCTGACGTGACCTCCTATGGCGAGGATACCATCGAGCATGACCTGGTCTTCCTGGGCCTTGCTGGCATGATGGATCCCCCCCGGGAGGAGGCCCTCGAGGCTACCAAGGTATGCAAAGAAGTGGGCATCAAGCCTATAATGATCACCGGCGACCACAAAATCACGGCGGTGGCGATAGCCAGGGAGATCGGCATTTACCAGGATGGGAATCTGGTGCTTACCGGTGAAGAGTTAGAGAAGATGTCGGAGGAGGACCTTGAAAAAATCGTGGACCGGGTGACCGTCTATGCCAGAGTGTCGCCCCATGATAAATTGACGATAGTCAAGGCTTGGAAGAAGCGGGGCGAAATCGTGGCCATGACCGGCGACGGCGTTAACGATGCCCCGGCGCTGAAATATGCGGATATTGGCATTGCCATGGGGATTACCGGCACCGAGGTGACCAAAGAATCAGCCGATATGGTCCTCACCGATGACAACTTTGCGACAATTGTGAAGGCCATTGAGCGGGGCAGGTGGATTTATGACAATATCAAAAAATATCTCACCTATCTCCTCCGGTGTAACATTACCGAAGTGGTTGTTATTGGTGGCATAGTTGTGATCATGGGGCCGGAATACTTGCCCCTTCTGCCGGCAGCCATATTGTACATAAACTTAGCCACTGACGGGCTTCCTGCCCTGGCCTTGGGGGTTGCGCCTCCTGACCCTGACATCATGCAGAGGCCGCCGCGGGATCCGCAGGAGAGCGTCTTCTCCTGGGACGTGCGGGCCTTTATCCTGCTGGCGCTGATGATAGAAATTCCATTTTTTTTCTACCTTTTCTTCCACGAGCTGGCTGACATAACCCATGCGCGGACCGAGATCTTCTTTCTATTCATTATCATAGAGAGCATCATCGCCCTCAACTTCCGATCCATGAAATATAGCATCTTTAAGTCACCCCCTCATAAATGGCTCCTCCTGGCCATTGCCTGGGAGCTGGCATTGGTGGCCATATTGGTCCAGTTTCCCACAGTCCGCCAGGCCTTTGGCATACAAATGCCCTCCATCTCTGATTTGGGGATGATACTCGGCTTTGGGGTGGTCGTATTCATCTCGATGGAAGTTATGAAGGCGATCCTGAAGAGGAAAATGGCGGTGGGGAATAGGATGACGGCATAGATTCAGAATGACAAATAAACCTTTTTTACAGATGGTTGCATAAGGATGAATCATGGCAATCCTGACTATTTCCCGAGAATACGGCAGCGGCGGCCGGGAGATCGGCCAGATGGTGGCCCAGCGCCTGGGCTATCAATATGTGGACAAGGAGCGGTTCTTTCACGACTTGGAGAAGGCCGGTCCCCGCTGGGGACGGGTGGCCCGGGACCTGGACGAGGTCTGCCCCACCCTGTGGGAGCGCCATGACTGGGAGTACCGCGGTTACGTGGCCCAGGTGGAGGCCCTCCTCATGGAGTACGCCGCGGCGGATAGGGTGGTGATCATCGGCCGGGGCGGTCCTTCCTGCTGCGGGGAGTGCCCTACTGCCTGCGGGTGCGGCTGGTGGCGCCCCTGGTGGCGCCCCTGGAGGCGCGCCTGGAGCGCATCATGGCCCGGCAACAGTTGGGAAAGGAAGCGGCCCGGCGGCTCATTGTTCAGGTGGACGGCGAGCGCGCCTGCTACATCAAGGCCAATTACGGCAAAGATTGGAACCTGGAAGAAGTGTACGACTTGACGTTAAACACCGCCACCCTGGGCTATGAACGGGTGGGGGAGACGCTGGTCGCAGCCCTGAAGGACCGGGACCATCTGGCCACCCCCGAGGCCCGGGCGAACCTGGCGGGCCGGGCCCTGGCCTACCGCCTGAAAGCCCGGGTGGCCACGGCTACCCGGCTGCTGGTGCCCACCCTGGAGGTGAGCTTCCAGGAGGGGGGTTATAACCGTTTCCGGCATTATCCACACCCCCAAGGAATTGCACCTCATCCAGGAGATTGCCAAAGAGGTGTGCGGCGACCATCCGGTGCGCCTGGACCTGCACCACCGGCTGTAGATATTTTAAGGTCTTTGATTTAACTTTGAGTTGGAAGCAGCTTAGGCTGCTATATATTTTTTCACATAAGGAGGAGCGAAGTATGCCGAAGCACCGTAAACTTCTCATTTTGGCCCTGGCGGCATCCCTGGTATTAACCGCCGCGTCCCTGGGGGCCCAGGACAAACCCTACCCCGTGGGCACCATTAACCTGGAGGCCACCTCGGTGGCTGCGGGCATTGGCTTCAGTTGGGGGGACGGCTGGCTGGCCTTCCAAGGAAAGAATTATCCACTTAAGGTGGAAGGCCTGGACGTGGCCGCGGTGGGGATCTCCAAGGTGAACGCCATCGGCGACGTCTATAATTTAAAAAGTCCTTCCGACGTTGCCGGGACTTATGTGGCAGGCGGAGCTGGCATCGCCTTGGCCGGGGGCGTTAAAGGCCAATTGGCCCGCAACGAGAAAGGCGTGGTCATCGACCTGGTGGCCAGCCAGAAAGGCGTTTCCCTGAACCTGGGAGCCAGCGGCTTCATCATCAAAATGAAGTAGTTACCGGAGGGGGCGGAGTGGTCTGACCGGTGAACCCGGAGATTGCTCCGGGAGAGGTTATCGCTTTTTCGCCCCCTCTCAAGCTACCAAAACCTTTTAACAACTCAAGGATATTTGGATTTTCCATAATCGCCAATTTTGTCGTTGGCGGAGCGAATGACTGCCATGAAGACTAACCTAACGCGAAGAGACTTATTGAAACTTTCAGGGTTAACCTTGGGAACCGCGGTGGCGAGCAATGCCCTGGCGCCGGTTAATGCCACCCTGGGGGCTTCCCTCAGTAAAGACAAACAATCAAGCGGCTCACCTGGACTGCCAGAAGAAACACCATTTATCCCGGGGGAAAAGTTAGCCGCGGATGAGATGCGAATCACCTTTCTGGGGTCGTGTTTTATCCCCCGCCTCAAACAGGCGGCAAACAGCGTTTTTGTCGAAGTAGGCGCCGGAGACAGCTTCGTATTTGATTGTGGATCGGGCGTGACCGCCAAGTATGTTGCCTGCGGCATACCGTATTCGCGCCTGGACAAAATATTTCTCACCCATTTACACGCGGATCACATGAGCGATCTTATTTTCATCTATTGTTTCGGGCCTTCAACTGACCGCAAGGCCCCCCTTTATGTTTGGGGACCCAGCGGTGATAAGCCCGAAGACGGAACCCGGTTTTTATGTGACAAGATGAGAGAGATGATGAAGTGGCATATTGAAAGCTTCAGCTTTCTGGCCACCGGCCTTAAGCAGGGTGGGGATGGCTATGACGTCGTGGTGCACGAATGCCCTTACATGACCGTGGGCGGCGCCGCTTATAACCGTAATGGAGTGAAAATTACCCATTTTCCGGCAGTGCATGCCAGGAATGGCTCCATAAGCTACAAATTGGAATGGAATGGCCTTTCCATGGTCTTCACCGGTGACACACAGCCTAATAAGTACGTCATTGAACAGGCAAAAGGGGTGGACGTGTTGATCCATGAGATGGCCGTGCCCCCGGAAGTCTGGACCACCCATATGACTGGATTGCACCCAGGAGAACCGGGCTATGACAGGTCGGTGGCATACAGCAAAGCAGTCCAGGCATCCTCCCATACCCCGCAACTGGCTTTGGGTTATATCCTCAGCAAGACCAGACCCCGGCTCGGGGTGGCTACTCATTTTACGGCGAACCCGGATGCCATCAAACCTGCGCTGGACGACATCCGCCACTGGTACGACGGTCCCTTCACCATCGCCACGGATTTGTTGGTAATCAATGTATCCAAAAACCAAATCAGGCAGCGGCGGGCTGTTGTTTCTGATTATGCCTGGTATCCCGTG
>VGSO01000285.1 GCA_016874945.1 Deltaproteobacteria bacterium | reverse complement strand
CTCCCACGCGCCAAGAGAGAACTCCAACGCATGCTGATACTGAAGCTGGGCTTTTGCCCTTGTTGTTCGCGCCCAATCATAATTGACGATTCTTAATTATACTTAACGTAGTAGTACTAAATACAAGGGATTGGGGGAGGGGGTAAGGGCACCTGCCATTAGCCCCCTGCCCCAAATATTATCTTATACTTGATTTCCTTTCAAATGCAACAAATACAATTTGTAACTTATTGGTATTCCAGGTTTTCCTAACCGAAAACCGAAAACGGTATTATCCACTGCCGCACACCGGAGGGGCTTCTGACGGTCCCGGGGCGCAGATGTCGTCTTCGAAGCAGGTCTTGGAGAAGTCCGATTCCAGCACCACCGGGTAATCCCCGGTGAAGCAGGACAGGCAAAAGCTCTGGTGGTCGATTTGGGTGGCCTCCACCATGGACTCCACGCTGAGGTAGCCCAGGTAGTCCAGACCCAGGAAGTCCCGGATCTGGTTGATCTGCTGCTGGGCCGCAATGAGTTCGCCTTTACTGGAAAAGTCGATGCCATAATAGCAGGGGAAGCGGTGGGGGGGGCAGCTCACCAGCAGGCTCACCTCTTTGGCCCCGGCGTCCCGCAGGGACTTGACCCGGGACCGGGTGGTGGTGCCCCGGATGATGGAGTCTTCCACCACCACGACCCTTTTTCCCTTAAGGATATCTTTCACCGGGTTGAGCTTGATGCGCACCGAAAAGTCCCGCATGCTTTGCGAGGGCTGAATGAAGGTGCGGCCCACGTAGTGGTTGCGGATCACTCCCATCTCAAAGGGGATGTCCATAGTTTCGGCATAGCCCAGGGCCGCGTAGGTGCCCGAGTCGGGGAAGGGCATAACCAGGTCGGCCTCCAGGGGGTGCTCCCGGGCCAGGCGGGCCCCCAGGCGTTTGCGCACCTGGTAGACGCTTTGACCGAAGATGGTGGAGTCCGGGCGGGCGAAATAAATGAATTCAAAGATGCAGAACCGGGGGGGCGCCGGAGGGAAGGGCTTGTGGGAGTGGAGGCCGCCCGCGTCCAGCACCACTATTTCTCCCGGTTCCACCTCCCGCCAGTAGTCGGCCTGAACCAGGTCCAGGGCGCAGGTCTCGGAGGCCGCCACCCAGGCGCCGTTGAGCTGCCCCAGGCACAGGGGCCGGAAGCCGTAAGGGTCCCGGGCCGCGAACACCTGGTCGGCGGTGGCCAGCACCAGGGAATAGGAGCCTTTGATGTGCTCCAGGGCGTTAACCAGAGATTCCACCGTATTGGCGCCCCGGTGCCGGGCCATGAGGTGGACGATGACCTCGGTGTCCATGGTGGACTGAAAGATGGAGCCGCCGTCCTCCATGGCCTGGCGCACCTGGCGGGCGTTGGTCAGGGTGCCGTTGTGGGCGATGGCCAACATCTGGCCGTGGTGCTGCACCACAAAGGGCTGGGCGTTGATGAGCATGGTGGAGCCGGTGGTGGAATAGCGCACGTGGCCGATGGCCAGGTGGCCCGGCAGGGTATTCAGCACCTCCTGGTCGAAAACTTCGGCCACCAACCCCAGACCCCGGTGCTGGCGCACCCGGCAGCCGTCGCCGGTGACGATGCCGCAGGACTCCTGGCCCCGGTGCTGCAAGGCGTATAGTCCGAAGTAGGTGAGGCGGGCCGCCTCGGGATGGCCGTAGATGCCGAAAACGCCGCAGTGTTCTCGAGGACGGTTTTCGGTTTTCGGTTTTCGGTTTTCGGTATTGTGCATCGGCTCTTTTGCGGTTTGCGCCGAAATTTTAAAGTAGAGTGCGTGCCACGCACCCATTATATGCAAGAAATGATGTTCAAATCAATAAAGGGCATCCCCCGGGAGAGGGGAAAAATATATTTCTTCACAAAGATTCTATCATAATAATACCACCTTTTCACGCAGGCGGGTAGCCATGGGAATGTATATGTTTTCAGTTTTTAGGTCATGGAAACCAGACAAATTATACTTGGTTCCCTTTCAAATGCAACAAATACAATTTGTAACTTATTGGTATTCCAGGATTTTCAAACCGAAAACCGAAAACCGAAAACCGTATTAAAGGAAGCTGGGGGTTTAAAGACGAAGGAAATTACTCATATAGAAATTCCAGATATCATTCGGAAGCGCCCGATTCGGGGGTTGGGGTTGGGTTTTCTGTCGCGGTTAGCCGAGAATAACAATCATCCACCGTCAAGCGATTGGTAAAGAACCGCATTAAAGTCTCTAAAAATGGGTTTGTGGAAAAAAACTCCTGCCAGGCCACCCGGTCCCCCAGGGAGGGGAATTTCAGGGGGACCTTGAAATGAGCGGCAATCTGCCGGAAGACTTCCAGTTGCTGGATTTCGGCCTGGCGCATCTGGGCCTCCACTTGAAAGAGCAGCTTCCGGAGGCCGGCCAGGTATTCCTCCCGTTCCCGGTGTTCCCGGCGCTGGTGCTCCAGAAAATTGAGGTGGTGCTGCCGGGCCAGGTCCTTATAAGAAATGATTTGCGCCATATCGCTCTCTTTGTCATCCACAGATTACAAAGATTTCACAGAATTAATAATCTCTATAATCTGCGTAATCTGTGGATAGAATTTAACATTCAATCTTGCGGATTGAAATGGGAAAAGGTAACGTTTTTGGTTATGGAAAGCAAGATTGACCTGGATTTCGCCAAAATGGGCGGCCTGGTCCCGGCCATCGTCCAGGACGCGGCCTCCGGCGAGGTATTAATGCTGGCCTTCATGGACCGGCAGGCCTGGGAGCGCACCCTGGCCACCGGGGAAGCCCATTTTTACAGCCGCTCCCGCCAAAAATTATGGCGCAAAGGGGCCACTTCCGGCCACGTGCAGCGCGTCAAGGAAATTTATCTGGACTGTGATGAGGATGCGGTCCTGCTAAAAGTGGAACAGCTGGGGGGGGCCGCGTGCCATACGGGCTATCGTTCCTGCTTTTACCGGCGCCGGGAGGGTGAGGGGTGGCGTCTGGCGGGGGAGCGCATCTTTGACCCCAAGGAGGTATACGGCAGTGGGTAAATTGCGCCTGGGCATCCCCAAAGGGAGCCTGGAAAAAGCCACCATCGATCTGTTTCGCCGTTCCGGCTGGCACATCAAGGTGAACGGCCGGAGCTATTTTCCCGATATCGACGATCCCGCCATCGCCTGCTCCATGTGCCGGGCCCAGGAGATGAGCCGCTACGTGGAAAACGGCACCCTGGACTGCGGCCTCACCGGCAAGGACTGGATCATGGAGAACGACTCCCAGGTGGTGGTGGTGGCGGACCTCATGTACTCCAAAGCCTCACAGAACCCGGTGCGCTGGGTGCTGGCGGTGCCGGCGGACTCGGGATTTAAGACCCTCAAGGACCTGGCGGGGAAAAAGATCGCCACCGAACTGGTGAACTACACCAAACGCTACTTCGCCCAGCGCCAGATACCGGTGACCGTGGAGTTCTCCTGGGGCGCCACGGAAGCCAAGGTGGCCGCGGGCCTGGCCGACGCAGTGGTGGAAGTGACGGAAACCGGGAGCACCATCCGGGCCCACGGTTTGAAGATCATCCACGAACTTTTCCAGAGCAACACCCAGTTTATCGCCAACAAAGAGGCATGGGAAAACGACCGCAAGAAGCGGGAGCAGATGGAAAACCTCGCGGTTCTGCTCCTGGGGGCGCTGCGGGCCGAGCGCATGGTGGGCCTGAAGATGAACATCCAGGAAAAGAGTCTCAAGGACATTGTGCCGCTGCTGCCCAGCCTCATGGCCCCCACCATTTCTCCTCTGTATGAGACCGACTGGTTCTCGGTGGAGGTGGTGGTGAACTCCAGCGAAACCCGCACCCTCATCCCCCGGCTCATCCGGGCCGGGGCCCAGGGGATCGTGGAGTATCCGCTGTATAAGGTGATTTGAGGGCGGTCTTTGGTTTTCGGCGGAAAATTTTTGGCGCACAGGCTGGAAAGCCTGTGCCACCATTTTTGAAAACTTTTCAGGGCAGCCATTCATGAGCCTTGGGGTCACCCATAAATGATAAAAAGTATTGGTAGCACATCGCGGCCTAAAGGCCGCAACCAAACTAAAAAATGACCTAATTACATTAATTAAATCAAGGTGTTACAGGCAAAATCTTCGCGAAAAAACCAGAAACTCGGATTC
>VGSO01000284.1 GCA_016874945.1 Deltaproteobacteria bacterium | reverse complement strand
AAGGTTGGGAGAAGGGAAGAAGTAGGGCTACAAGGGGTCTGCTCACGCAACGGACAAAATAGCACGCTAAGCTTCCCAGATCATCCGTAGAGGTCGGAATTTGCCCTGTTCGAGCTGTTGCCTTTGCTGCCAGACATAATCGCCGGCCTCGAAGTGGGTGACGATGGGCCAACGCCCGGGCGCCGCGACTGAGGTGTTGCCGTTCCGGAAAATGTCAAATCCTGGGAGTCCCCCGGTAACTCAGGAAGTTTAATGAACTACCCGCCACTAAACCGCTAACGCAGTTGTAGTGGGGGTTTCGCGGTTCAGCGACAACTGCGGCCTATAGGTCTGGCCTGTAGGCCGTCTGACGTTCGTCTCCCCGCGCGTTAATTCGGCAGGTCCCCTGCCTACATCAGTATGATTCTTGAGCCTCATGACACGCTTCTTTTCCTTGATGACGATCTTGCCGTTTATCCTCTGTCGCCAGGAAGACCCCTTCCTTCAGGAAGGGGATGAGAGGCGACCTGGCCTGGGGTTTGCTGTTGTTCGATATACTGCCGGATGATGGCAATGGGCGCGCCGCCGCACGATCCGGCAAAGTAGCTGGGAGACCAAAGCTTGCCGCGCCAGTAGTATTTTTCCAGTTCCGGAAACCGTCTCCGCAGATGCCTGGAAGAGACTCCCTTGAGGCTGTTGACCAGCTTGGATAGCGCCACTTTGGGCGGGTAGTGGACGAGAAGATGGACATGATCCGGTTCGCCGTCGAACTCCACCAACTCGGCCTCGAAATCCCGGCAGACATCCGCAAATATGCCCCGCATGGCTGTCAAGATGTCCTGTGTGAACACTTTTCTCCGATACTTGGTGACAAAGACCAAATGAACATGGAGATTGAAAACACAATGCCGTCCGGTGCGAATATCGCTTGCCTTTTTCATAGACCAATGATATCATAATACTATGATCATACGCAAGGGCTATAAATACCGCTTTAAGGCCAATTCCGGTCGCGACCGGCAATTTGGGCGTTTCTGCGGCCACTGCCGGTTCGTCTGGAACAAGGCCCTGGCGCTGCAACTGGCTCGTTTGGAAAGCAGGACCCCACTCCTGAGCTACCAGGACTTGGCGGGGCTCCTGAGGCTCTGGAAGCAGAGCGAGGAATACGGCTTCCTCCGTGAGGCCCATTCCCAGGCCCTCCAGCAGGTCCTCCGGGACCTGGACCGGGCTTTGTGGGACGGCCTCAAGAAGGCCAAGGGTATGCCCCGGTTCCGGAAAAAGGGGCGGCAAGACAGCTTCCGCTATCCCCAGGGCTTTAAGATCAACGGCAGCCGGATATACCTGCCCAAAATCGGCTGGGTTGGTTTCCGCCAAAGCCGGGATATCCTGGGGGAACCCAAGAACGCCACGGTATCCCGGCGGGGCCGGCACTGGTTCGTGTCCATCCAGACCGAGCGGGAAGTATCTGAACCGGAGCATACTTCTTCTGCCGCAGCGGGGATCGACCTGGGCGTCAGCCGCTTCGCCACGCTCTCGGACGGCACGGTCTACGAACCTCTGAACAGCTTCCGCCGGCTGGAGAACAAGCTGGCCCGAGAACAACGCCGGCTGTCCCGGAAACAAAAATTTTCCGGGAACTGGCGGAAACAGAAAGAAAAGATCACGCGTCTGCACGTTCGGATAGCCGACGCCCGGCAGGACTACCTGCACAAGGCCTCCAGTGAGATCAGCAAAAACCACGCGATCATCGTCATGGAGGACCTGCGGGTGAAAAACATGAGCGCCTCGGCCAAGGGGACTATCGAGAATCCGGGCAGTCGGGTGCGCCAAAAAGCCGGTTTGAACAAGGCCATCCTGGATCAGGGGTGGTATGAATTCCGCCGGCAGCTGGCCTATAAACTGGCCTGGGCGGGCGGAGTTCTGGAACTGGTGCCGCCGCACCACACTTCCCAGACCTGTCCGGCGTGCGATGGCCTGTCGCCGGGCAACCGCCGGTCGCAGGCGGTGTTTCGGTGTCAGTCGTGCGGCTATGAGAACCATGCGGACCTCGTAGGTGCGCTAAACATTTTAAGAAGGGCGGGGCACGCCCGGATAGCCTGTGGAGATACTGGCCTCGCGGGAGGCCAGGCCCAGGAACCATCCCGGCAAGCGGCCTAGCCGCTCCGGGAATCCCCTTCCTTCAGGGAGGGGAGGATGTCAACTCATTAATTTCAAAGATTAATTCATTCAACCCCGGACCGTTGCGAATTATGGATGTGGGTTCGGCTTCTTCCTATGTGCCGGTGCAACTAGCCCAACAAGGGCATCACGTTGTTGCCGTAGATATTCGGCCATATCCGTTGCGGCATAAAAACCTGACCTTCGTGCAAGGCGACGTGACCGCATCGACTTTTGGCGACAATCTTTTGCCCTTCGATATTATTTCCTGTATTTCGACTGTGGAACATATCGGCGTCGGCTATTACGGAGATAACGATGCTCAGCAAGGCGATGCCGCGGCCATTGCTTCATTTTATCGTCTTCTCAAGCCCGGGGGGGCTCTGCTGCTCACTGTCCCCTTTGCCGGTCGATTTTCTCAGAATAGTTTTCAAAGGATATATGACTGGAAAAGCATCTCCGAACTTTTTTCAACAGGATGGCAGCTCAGGGAGGATAGGTTTCATATCCCCCAGACTCGCAAGAATTGGCTCATTGGCACCAAGGAACAAGCAATTCAATGCTATCCGGTATATCCCGAATCCAACAATGCCTGTTTTTGGTTTCAAAAGTCCAACTAAAGATTAATGCCAAAATTCGAAATGCAAAAAATCCTCCTCATCTTCGGCACCCGCCCCGAGGCCATTAAGATGGCCCCGGTGGTGCTGCGCCTCAAAGAGGCGGGATGTTTTCATGTGAAGGTGGCGGTGACCGCCCAACACCGGCAGATGCTGGACCAGGTTTTGGAACTTTTTAATCTCAAGCCGGATTTTGACCTGGATATTATGGCGCCCAACCAGGACCTCTTCGACATCACGAGTCGAGTCCTTCTGGGTCTCAAGGAAATATTGTTACAGGAAAAACCAGACCTTATTTTGGTTCACGGGGATACTACCACTACCTTCGCCGCCGCCTTGGCGGCTTTCTACTGTCACATTCCTGTGGGCCATGTGGAGGCCGGTTTGCGCACCCGAGATAAACACCGGCCTTATCCCGAAGAATTGAACCGGCATCTCACCGGGACCCTGGCTGATTACCACTTTGCCCCCACTCCCTGGGCCCGGGACAATCTGCTGGCAGAAGCCGTGCCGCCCGAGCGCATCTGGGTCACCGGCAACACGGTCATCGACGCCCTGCACCTCATGGCCCGGCGAGTGCAGCAGGATAACGGCTATTGGGCCGATTATTTTTCCCGGGAGCATGGTCTGTCTATCGATGGCCGCCGCCTGCTGTTGGTCACCGGACACCGCCGGGAAAATTTCGGTGACGGCTTCCAAAACATCTGCCTGGCCCTAAGGGATCTGGCTGAACAGGCTGACAACCTGCATATCGTCTATCCGGTGCATCTCAATCCCAATGTTCAGCGCCCGGTGCAAGAGATTCTTGGTCCCTGCCTGAATACTTCTTCACCCCCTGGCGATAATACCCGCCGCAGCAGCATCTCCCTCCTCCCTCCCCTGGACTATGCCCCCTTTGTCTACCTCCTCACCTGCAGCCATCTGGTCCTGACCGACTCCGGCGGCATCCAGGAAGAGGCTCCAGCATTGGGGAAACCAGTTTTAGTAATGCGGGATGTTACTGAACGACCGGAAGGAGTCTGGGCCGGAACGGTAAAGTTGGTGGGTACCGGAAAGCAGCAAATTTTGCAAGCAGTGAGTGAACTCTTAACCGACCCCAGGAGCTACCAGAAAATGGCCCAGGCCGCGAATCCCTACGGGGACGGTAAAGCCGCTGCCAGGATCGTTGCAGTTCTTGGCGGGCTCAAGTGACACTCCGCTCTCACTGAAGTGAGGCGGCTTCTTGCAGGAATCTGCAAGCTACAGGGGAAATCCTCTGACTGAGGCTCCCCTGGCCGGTGTCCCGGCGTCTACGCATAACCCGCAGGTTGTGCGGGATACGATGCTTGATAACCGGCGGAACAGGGATCTTCCCTGGTTCACCATACTTGTAAACCGACAGGATATTCA
>VGSO01000283.1 GCA_016874945.1 Deltaproteobacteria bacterium | reverse complement strand
TGGAAACCACTAAAGGTCTACCAGACTGATGAGAAAGCAGAGCCGGCCCCAGAGATTTCGGAATTAAGCCGCCTGGACGACCTTTGGGCCGCGTTTCCTTCCGCCTGACGCCCATTGCCTCGGGGAGGCCCCATGAACCTTTACCTTTTTCGCCTTAATTTTCAGGGCCCGGTTCGCTTCGGAGCATCGGGCATCGGCCTGGAGGAAACCAGCCTGACCCTGGATTCCGACGGCCTGGCTTCCGCCTTCCTGAACGCCCTGGCGGTGCAGGAAGGCCCGGCCGCGGTGGCAGGGTTTATCAACGAGAGCCTGGACGGGAAGCCGCCTGCGGTTTTCTCCTCCCTGTTTCCCTTCGGACCGGACGCCGATAACCCCAAAGCCACCCTCTATGCCCTGCCCCGCCCCCTGGCGGCGCCCCCCGCCGCCCCGGAGGTCCTGCGAGGTCTGGGAAAAGACCTGAAGAAGGTCCGCTGGCTCACCCCCCAGGACGCCGCCCGCTGGCTGGGGGAAGCAGAACTTTCCAAAGATGAATTGGAGACAATCACCCAGTATGCCCGGAAGCTTGCCCGCCCCTGGGACGATGAGGCCCGCCAGGGCTGGTTCGCCGAGGAGCTGCGCCCCCGGGTGGCCCTGGACCGGGACACCCAGAGCAGCAATCTCTGGGCCTGCGCCGCGGTCCGCTTTGCGCCGGGAGCCGGCCTGTACGGCCTGGTAAATCTCCGGGACGACTGGCGGGACCGCTGGCTGGGGGCCATGCGCCTCCTGGGGGAAATGGGACTGGGCGGCGAGCGCACTTACGGCTTCGGAGAATTTCAAATTGCCGGGCCGGAGTCCCTGGATGAGTCTTGGCAACCGCTGCTTGCCGGCCGGTCCCGGCGCTTCTTGCTTCTTTCCACCTATTTCCCGGCTTCAGGAGAAAAACCCTTATTAAGTGAGGCCCTGGAGGCCTGGGACGCGGTGGAGCGCCGGGGTTACGTGGTCAGCGGCCGCCACGCCACCACCCTGAAGCGCAAGCGGTTGCGGTTCCTGGTTCCCGGTTCGGTATTTACCCGCCCCCTGGCAGGGACCTTCGCCGACGTCACTCCCAACAACCACACCGCCTTGGGGCTAGCCCACCGGGTTTACCGCTGCGGCCTGGCCTTGCACCTTCCCTTGCCTTAGGGAGGAAGCCATAATGACCGAGAATCCTCAAAAAGATATACGGCGCTTTCACTTGAGAACCGTCACCCCGGTCCACATCGGCACCCGGGAGGGCAAGATCACCGCCCTGGAGTTTTTGGTCCATAATGGCCGGGTGCACCTGGTGGACGACGAATTGCTGGGGCAACTGCTCTTGGAAAAGGGGCTTCTCTCCAGGTTCATTGAGACCGTTAAGTCAGGGCCGGTGAACCTGGCCAGGTTTCTGCAACAACAAAACCTTCACCTGGACCAGGTAGTGGAAAATATCAGCCGGCAATCCATTGCCAAGGTTCCAGGGGAACTCCAGGATTTTCGCCCCTTTGTCCGGGACGGCCAGGGACAGGTGTACCTCCCCGGGAGCGCCGTCAAAGGTGTATTCCGCACTGCGGTCCTGTACCGTCTCTTGGAGGACCCGAGATGGAAGCAGAGAACCGAGGAGCTGGTGAGGACTAAAACTCCCTGTGCGTCCCCAAGAAGAGAGGACACCGCCTATTTTTCGCAAAACCTGTTGCAAAGAGACGCTCTCCAGAATTTTAAACTGCCGCAACACCCGGACCAGCGCAGCGGTCCCCATACCGACATCCTGCGCTGCCTGACGGTCCGGGACGCCTACCCTGCAGACGCGGCCAAAACCTACGTGGTGCCCATTGACTTCTTATCCAAGGGAAAGAGGAAGGGCTTCTCCTTTAAACAGGCTCCCCATGGCGATAAAAAATTGCAGGTCTGGGTGGAGGCCGCGTTTCAGAGCACCTTCCTCCTGGAGCTTTCCTGGGACCGGGCTCTGTTTGAGCAGTTCCAGCGGGCCAACCGCGGCCCGTTCCCGGTCAACGGCCTGGAAGACCTGCTGGCTGCGGTGGCAGAGATGAACCGGGACCTGGCAAACCATGAGGTAGAGTTCTATACCCCGTCAAGCCCCGCCGAGGCCGCTTCCCTTAAGGAGGCCATGCAGGCCAAGGCCCAGGCTGACGATGGTCTCCAGGCAGCGAACTTCCTTAAGGACTGGTACGGAAAGTCCGGCCAGAACCTCCTGCGTCTGGGGTTCGGCTCCGGCATGCTCTCCACCACCGTAAGCCTGCGTCTTCCCCTGACCCTGCGCCAAAAGGTGCGGGATCACTGCGGCCATAGGCGTGAAGGCGACGAAGCCCCAAAGTCCCGCCGGGTGTGGCATTACGGCAAGGGGCAATATTTTCCCCTGGGATGGGTCAGGCTGGATAAGCTGGACACCGGTGAAGCCCAACGATAGAGGTAGAGCGAAACGCCATGCATCTTAAGAACCATCCTCCCCATGACTCCCCCGTCCGCGCCATGCTCATCTCCCTGGGAGGCGCGGCGGAGCCTATCATCCACTCCCTGGCCACCCATAAACCGGAGTTCGTATCTTTCCTGGCTTCCCAGAAGTCCGTGTTCCTCCTGGGGGAAATCAGAGAAAAACTCCAATGCCAGGAAGTATCTTTCCCGGAGTCCCACCTGGTGCTGGTGGATGATGCCGACGACCTGGTGCACTGCTATCAAAAAGCCCTGGAATGCACCCGGGCACTGGCAAGCCGCCGCCTGAACCCCGATGAGGTAATAGTGGACTATACTGGCGGCACCAAGAGCATGACCGCCGCCTTGACCCTGGCTGCCACCGGCAAGGGTTACCGCTTTTGTTATGTGGGGGGCAGCCGCCGCACCAAAAACGGCGTAGGTATCGTTGAGTCAGGGTTTGAGGTGGTGCACACCGGCATCAGCCCTTGGCAGCTTTTCGCCATCGAGGAGTGGCGGCACCTGGGAATTTATATCGGCCAGTATCAATACGAAGCCGCGCTCACCCTGGTCGCGGATACCGCCCCCCGAGTGCCTTCCCCGGAATCGGTGCGCTGGCAGTCCCTCGAACCGGTGCTCCGGGCTTTGCTCCAGTGGGACCGGTTCAATCATGGCGAGGCTCTTCCCCTCCTTACCGAGGGACTGAAAAAACTGTCAGACTATCTGAGTCTCCGGAGTGACCGGCCCCTGGAAACATTTAGGGCGGAAGCCCAGGCAGCCCTGACCTTCCTTAAGTCCCTGGCTCAGGAAACCCATGGTTTCAAAAAGCCTTCCCGTCTCCTGATAGCAGACTTGGTAGCCAATGCCGTGCGCCGGGCCGAACAAGGGCGCTATGACGACGCCGTGGCCCGCTTTTATCGGGCCTTGGAAATGCAGGGCCAGATAGCCTTGCATGAGCGGCTGGGAGTGCCCGCCAGCGATGTGCCGGCCGATATGATCCCCCCGGAGCTGCGGGAAGAGTTTATCCAGCGTTATCGGGAACCCAAGGAGGGAAAGATTCAATTGCCCCTCATGGCCGTGTTCCGGGTACTGGAAGCATTGGACCATCCGACCGGCCAGCAGTTCCGGGAGCGACATCAGGACTTTCTCAAGGTGTTGAGCGCCCGCAATCAGTCCATCCTGGCTCACGGGTTTCAGCCGGTGACCCAGGAGGGGTTCAACTCCCTAAAGAAATTGCTCCGCTCTGCCTTTGGACTAACGGAAACCGTCGCATTTCCCAAGCTCGACGTTCCTTATTAAGGGAAAACCTTCACCGGTGTCTGTTAGGGGTAAATTAGCAATGTTTCCAGAGAGATAGCGTTAAATATAAAGGTCGATTCATCCGGGTTGCGGTGAGAGATGAATTCACAAGAGTGCGTTTGCGGGGATAATCTTAAAATTTGGCTAAGCAGGCTAAGTGATTGAAATATTTGAAGGGTAAAAAAATCATCCTCGCACGCAGAACTGGCTGGAATGTTTGATAATAAATGGATTTTGCCAAAATGGGGGCGGCCCCCGGGGGGATCCCCCCAGGGGATCCTCGCCAAAGAGTCTTGGGATCCGCCAAACTCCTGGGTCCCAGAAGGGAGGGTAGGAACCGATGACCTGATTAAGAAGGGATTGCGACTCATCTCTGTTGGGCTGAGTTCAGGCGACACAGACTCAGTAGGAACCGATGACCTGATTAAGAAGG
>VGSO01000282.1 GCA_016874945.1 Deltaproteobacteria bacterium | reverse complement strand
TTCCACCTCTGGCTTCACCTTGCCACATCAGCTCAAGGCGCCTCCAGAAGTCAATGTCAGGGTGGGTCATTTTTCCGTTATCACAAATATCTCAGGTGGGTCATTTTTGGATTATCATAATCATTCTTATCCCCGCGGGCCGGGTCATAGATATAACCGCAGTTGGTAAACTGGCACTGCCACATTTCTTCCGGTTTTGACATCACATCCTCCTGGATAATTCCCCTTTCCGGATTAATTTCACCGGGTGGAGAAGATTGAGCCAGATATCAGTTTTAGGGAGTAGGGGGAGATGGGTGGTTAAGGACGCCGTCCCCCCTTAATGCGCTCAGGCCGATCCCAAAAGAGTTCTGGCCCAGAAAAAGGGTAATCCATCTCCTGCATTTTTTTGCCTCAACATTTCGGCGACATGACATACGCAGGCGCATCCCTGGAAATGATCTGTGATTAGACTCACGATAATTAGATAATTATTACTGGTTAGTAATAATTATTTTAATGGGGAATGCAAGTGCCCTGTCAAAAATTTTTTCCAAAAAATATGGGCGAGAAGGGGTGGCAGACGAACTGCTTTTTTAGATTGACGCTGATCGAAACTTATTACTTATCCAAAAACCTTTTATATCCAGAGCATTTCCAGCCTTCTTGGCCTGAAGGATTCCTGCCATTCCCGCCGATAATCTGGCGTTCCTCTATCACCGACATCTGAAACCATCCTCCCCACAAATGGCAGTGCAAGATATGCACATCAGATCGACAACTATTTTATATTATTAAGAAATGCAAGATCATGGCAAGCAATCGCTTCATCCCTCAGCCCCAACAAACTAGTTTTCCCCATTTTCAAACCTCCCTGTCGGCTTTTAGGTATATTGTTCCCAGAAGATCTTGCCGCAATCCTTCATGTCATAGCCGCCCAACGCGGCCACGGCTTCTTGATATTCCTGGGAGTTGATCACTTCCAGCAATATCTGGAAGCGAGGATCGTTGAAGGTGCTCTCCGGGACCACCAAGTCGTAGCGTTCGGGAGTTAAGGGTATGAAATCCAGACCTAGAGCTTTAGCCGCCTCAAAAATCCCAATCCCCACGTCCGCGAACCCAGAATGCACTTTAACAGCAACGTCCATATGGGTTTTTTCTTCCCGTTCGTAACCCTGCACCACAGAAGGTTCTAAACCATTTTTCTTAAGGAGGTAATCCATCAGGACTCGGGTGCCAGCCCCTTGTTGCCGGTTAATGAAGCGTACGTCAGGCCGGGTAAGATCTTGGATGGTCCGGATATTCTTGGGATTGCCCTCCGCAACCAAGAGGCCCCGCTCCCGCCATGCCAAGTTTATAAGCTTAAGGGGTAGACGGGGAAGGGAACGCAAGATACAGCGTACATTGTGCGTGTTCGTTTCGGAGTCGAAGAGATGGATGCCGCCGAAATGAGCCATTCCCCGCCGCAAGGCTACCAAAGCCCCCTGGCTACCGACGTGCCCAGAAGAGAGCCGTAGCCGGGGATCCTTCCGCTTCAAGAAGGTGGCCAACAGGTCAATGATGTTGTCGTGGCTTCCCAGGACCACCAGGGCACCGTCAATATCCTCAGGAGGTACCAGCAGTTCCGCGGCCACCTGCCGGTCCTCTTCCAGGCATTCGCTCCCTGCCGGCACTACGAGCAGGCCGTCGGGCCGCACTAGGGAGGGGATGATCCCGCCCCCCCGGGGCAGCGGGGTGGCGATGACCTTGTCCCCCACCCGCCCCAACGTTACCCGGATGAATTCCGTCAGTCCGGGCTTGGATTGCAGGTTCTGGGCCGGATGAACCATGAGGGTGGGCCGGGGGGCGAGGCGCTTCCCCGCTAGGCCGGCGATGAGGGGCGCGGCGAACTGTTCGAAAGACGACACCGCGGAAATCGGATAATCCGGGATGCCGATGACCGGCTTGCCGCCCACCTGTCCTAAGAGGGAAGGTTTGCCGGGCATCATCGACACGCCGTGCACCAGAACCTCTCCCAGCTTGGCCACAGCTTGGTAAGTGTAATCCCCTGTGCCTGCGGGGGAACCCGCATTAATGATCACCACGTCGGCGGTGGCCAGGGCTTTTTTCAGGGCGGTGGTTAAGCTGGTGACATTATCGGGGACCATGGCCATAATTTCTGGCAGACCTCCCGCCTCGGTCACCAGTCCCGCCAGGATGACGGAGTTAAATTCAAGGAGGCGGTCCGAGGGGAGGTCTCCATCCAAGTTAGCCATGGAGACCGATTCCGAACCGGCGGGGATGATGATGACTTTAGGGAGGCGCCTCACTGCCACTTGCGTGCTCCCTGCGGCCAGGAGCGCCCCTTGGGCCAGGGGAGTAATCTCCACGCCCTCGGGAAGGATCATTTCCCCCCCCACTAAATCTTCACCAATGCGGCGGACATTGTGCCAGGGGAACACCGGGGCTTTCACGGTAATGACTTCTGCCCTCGGATTCGAGATATTTTCGGCGCTGATCACCGCATCGGTCCCCCGGGGCATCGTGTGTCCCGTATTGATAGGGAAGGCTTCTTCACCTACTGCCAAGGATTTGGGCTGCTCAGGAGTAGCCCAAAAGGTGGAGGCGGCCAACACCGCAAACCCATCCATGGCGGCCTGGTGGGTGACCGGCAACGATCGCCTGGCCCACACCGGTGCTGCGGTCACCCGGCCTCTGGCCGCGACAGTGGGAATCTCTTCTGGAGGTAGCATGGCATTGAGGTCAAACCGGGAGAGAAAGATTTCCCTGGCTTCGGCCACCGACTTCATCTGCAAATGGGCGTGGCATTTCATAGGCTCTTCCTTTGCCGGAAATGGCGAGAGTTAAAGATTACTTATCGCTGATAAAGCATAAGGCCCTTTGTTGGCGGGGGTCGGCTACTACTTGGGCCCACTTGCCATTGGTGACCGCGGGGACATCTATTACCTTGATAAATTCTTCAAACCTGTGGGCATTGGGCAGGAGGCTGCTAAGGATGTTAGATGATTTCCTGAAGAACTCCTGGTTGAAGTCAGCCTGGGGGTCATCCGGATACACCGGCAGATAAATGGTCTGGGATTCCACCAGATCGAGAAAGAAATGGGTCCCAAACGACACATCCGGTAGGTGACCTGCCTCTTCCCGGGCGATTTCCACGAGAACCGAAGCATGGTTAATATCTACATAGGAGGTATTAACCCCCAGCGTCACGTTGGAGCTGCCCCATCTGCCCGGCCCCATCATCATGATACGCTGGCGGACTATGTCCGGGTGACGATTGATCTCACCGACGACTCGCCCCATCTCCTGTTTTAATGCAAGCGAGGCCTTCCTGGCGTAAGATTCTGGATCTACGTAAATGATGTATCTAATATGGGGGACGGTGCCTCCCGAAATGGTATGACTGGCCCTAAACAAGATGCAATCTGGAGGAATATCGTCCGGGACGCTGGCGGCCTCGGTCAAACCCGGCAGTTTCATGGGCCGACATTGGACCAGGTTGATTTTTACCTGTCCCTCCGAATCTACCAAAGCGGTGAATTCCGTGTCGATGGGATAATCATAGGCTGCCTCCAGCTTGGCCAAAAGCGCCCTCATGGTCTTGACGAAATCCGTACGGGCAATCAGATTGTTGAAGGTAAGGACCCAATTCTTGAGATCTGGGAGTCGCGGTCCACTGGGGTCCCGGATATACCCGTCTTCCATAAAGGAGAGAAACAGAGACAAATTCGGATAATCCATATCCGAAATCACTTTGGCCACTGGCAGGCTGGCAAAGTCATTTTCCGAGAGATCCAGGAGGTCCAGTTTGCGCTGGGAGTAGGCGGCTATCTTGAAGCCCACCTCAGGGCGCAGGTGGGGGGAGCTGACGGCAATCATCCTGGGATAATCGGTTCCCACTCGGTTGACGGCGCGAGTTCCCAGCCCGAAGACCAGTCGAATGATTCCCTGGTTTGGGTCTATGCGATCGGTCCAGCGATAAAGATTATGGGAAAAGGCCACGCCCGCCAGAGGAGGAAAGAAGTAGTTTTTATAGCGCATTCCGGAAACGCGCTGCACCAGGATGGCCATCTGTTCATCCGATTCCCCCAGGCCGCGCTGGCGCCGATAAGACAGGGCATCGGGATTTACGGCGCTGGCATAGACCAGTTTCACTGCCCGGAGAAAAGATGCCATCC
>VGSO01000281.1 GCA_016874945.1 Deltaproteobacteria bacterium | reverse complement strand
GTACAACCCTTCTTCCCCGGCAAAGAAGGTTCTAAAGACCTTGGGTTGGACCCCTCCAAAAATGGATACCCGCGCCCCATGGAGGTACATTGTCTTCCCGGCCCGTACAATCCTGGCCGATTTTCCATCAAAGAGGCACAACCAGGCTTCCCGGTCAGTGCCTTTTGGCTTATACTGATTTTGTGAAGTGATAAATGAACTGATTTCATCATGGATTCCTACGATTCCACCATGGGGTGAGTTAATCAGGTCATCCCGCAGTCCTTCCAAAGTCAGGTCCGAGACGAAGTACCCTCTGGGAGGTGTTGGTGGTGGCGTCTGCTCCCGTTCCTTTCTCGTTAACCGTTTGTAAGCCTCCATTTCTCTCCTGTACCTAATTTCCTCTTTCAGTTGAGCTTCATGGATAGGCCCGGCCATCAAATGGACGGGAGGGGTCTTGCCTTCCCCTGACTCACGAATGTCCATGTGCCAGGTGTTCATTGGAGAATCCCAGCCCTGCTTGGGCGAAACCGTCAGCGTCCTTCCCATGATGGAGCCCGTCAGACAGCATCCGGCCCCCGGGAGGGCGGCTGGGGAAGTAGCGCAGGCCCGGCCCAGTTGTTGGAGACTGTCTGCCACACTGCCGGGTAGCACTTCCCAGGGGAATGGGATGCGCGGGAACAGTTGGGCAGCCAAATTCCATGGCGTTGGGGGTGGAAGTGGACAGAGTGTTTCGGAGAACTTGGCTTCACCCGCTTCCGTTTTTCGATTTTTTGATTTGCTTTGATAAGAGTCCTTAGAATGGGTGCCGCCGATGATAAACCCGGTCAGCTTGTCGTGGCCGCTTATCCTGGCCCTGGCCTCCGCCCAAGTGCGGGCTTTGCAGGAATTGTGGAAACATTTGTAGGCAAGACCACCGTTCGCCGCCTGGAATATGGCCGCCTCATTGCCGCTATGGGAAGAGTCGAACATACACTCATGCAAACAGTAGAGGAGGCCCCCGCAGTGGGGTTTAACCATTAGCACTTCCACGCCGTAATGCCGTAAATAGGCTTCCACGTCCAGCCGACCTTCCCCCACTTCGGAGTTTCTCGGCTGCGGGTTTTCTGGGCTATTGATGGTGGCGGCCAGCTTCTTGAGGAGTTCCAGGGGGACCGGCTGACGGGTGTTGGGCAAAGAAATGATTCTCGCCAGTCGGTGGGGCCTATCCTGGGTGTTATCCCCCTTCCGAACCATAGTCCCGTATAGTTTTGTTAGCCGGGCCGGGTTGAAGACCGCTTGGTCAATCTCAAGGTTACGGCGTTTCAGTTCGTCCGCATAACGCTGGGCCAAGGCCACTAATCCTGCCTTCACCAAAGCTATGCTTTCCGGGGTATTGGCCAGATCCAGAGGAAAGACCAGGTGGGCACCGTTCCCGGAATCCCCCAATAGCGGGTTCGGCCATCCCTCTGCGGTCAAGTCGGCCTGGATTATCTGGGCCATTTCCAGAGCCGCGGCATGCTCAGTATCGGTGCTCGAAATGCCCGCGGGTCTGATTGGGTCAAGATCAATTAGCAGGTTCCGAATCCATTCTATTTCTCCATCTTGGGTCCGCCCCACCCCAGCCAAAAGTCTCTCGTTAGCACGGGACAATAATCCTCCATTAGCGGGATTCAAGGTTATATAGACCCCGGTGGCCCAAACTCGCGTTGCCAGTTCCGCGGCCTTTTCATGGTCCCTGAACCAGCCAGCCACAATTGGCTTCCTGCCTCCTGCGAATCCTTCCCACCATTCGCAATTAGGTGGCTTTGGTCCAATGACGCACATTTCGAAAACCACCCCGTCCGAATGCAAGTAGGCCAAGGACGCTTTAATGATAGACACTTGGTCCATCTCGCCAAACTGCAATATGTCAGTAGCAGATTGACCATGGTGTTCGGTAGCTGGAAAGTCGCTTTGGAGGTGTTGGCCGATGTCCCCCATGGTGATTTCCCCAGCGCCTCCTACCGTGGGGGATCGCTGGTCCGTTCCTCGATTTCGTCCAAAGGGCGGGGTGCTCATTTTCCCCGTTCCTCTAACCAAGCCAGGACTTCCAGCAACCGAAAGCGGATGTACTTCCCGACCTTAATTCGAGGAATGGTTCCAGGTCCAGTTTTACGGGTTTCTCCGTAAACCCAAGAAGGCTTGACCTTCAACGCTTTAGCCAGTTCTTCAACAGTCTGAATTTCGAAGTCTTCCATGATGAGCCTCCAAAAAACAAAAAGGATAAGAACGATTAGTTCTTATCCCTCAAGCTATACTAATCAATATAATAAATAAAGCGTGTTTTTTTGATAGGTTTACGCAAACGTTACGTCTGCGTTTAAAAATTTAAATATCATCGCAAACGTTACGTCTGCTTAATCAAATAGTTTCCCTCCCGGATGAAATCGCGTTCTAAAATTCCTGCTTCATTTAAATATCTGTAAACGCTGTCACGACTCGGAGTACGCATCTTCTCAACTTCCAGAGGGATAATCCCCCAAGGTCCTTCTTTGCCCCGCCAATCGTTAAATTGCTTTTTTATTAGCTTATATACTTTACCGAATTTGGTTCCACAAGCTATCTCTCCTCCATGTTCATAGATCGCGATGAGGTAGTGTACAGAAGGTTCTGCAAAAAGAGATGAAATAAAAAGAGGGTCATGGCATACGGGTTAATCGGAGACGATCACCCAAATCCGTGGGAACGGAGGTTAGAGCCATGACCCAAAACAAGTGTAAGGCCAGGAAGATCAATCTTCAAGAAGTTTTTGGGGCGGAGAAAGACAGTTTCAAGGAGCTGCTGCGGGAGGTGCTCCAGGAAGTCCTGGAGCAGGAGATGACCGACGCTTTGGGGGCGGAGAAAGGCGAGCGGAGTCCGGGGCGGCTGGGTTATCGCTCCGGTTACTACAGCCGGGGTTTAGTGACCCGGGTGGGGAAACTCGAGCTTAGGATCCCCCAGGATCGACAGGGCCATTTTTCCACCCAGATTTTTGAGAGATATCAGAGGTCGGAGAAGGCCCTGGTTTCGGCCTTGGCCGAGATGTACATCCAGGGGGTGTCCACCCGGAAGGTGAAGGCCATCACTGAGGAATTGTGCGGACATGCCTTTTCGGCCTCTGCCATCAGTGCGGTCAACAAGACTCTGGATGAGAGCCTGGAGCGCTTTGCCCAACGGCCTTTGGAGGAAGCCTATCCCTACCTGGTGCTGGACGCCCGCTATGAGAAAGTGCGGCAAGACGGGGTGATCCGCAGCCAGGCGGTGCAGATCGCCATCGGCATCAACTATGAGGGCCGGCGGCAAATCCTGGCGGTGGAGCTGGCGAATCGGGAAAGCCAGACGAGTTGGAAGGACCTGCTTTTGCAGCTGAAGAGCAGAGGGTTAATGGGCGTGGAATTTGTGGTGTCGGATGACCACCCGGGACTCAAACGGGCCATTGCGGCAGTGCTGCCGGAGGCGGTGTGGCAGCGCTGCTATGTCCACTTTCTGAGAAACGCCCTGGATCATTTGCCCCGGAAGGCCGTGGATGACTGTTTGCAGGAGCTGCGCTGGCTCTACGACCGCCGGGACCTGGCCGAAGCCCGGAAAGACCTGTCGCAATGGCTGGACCGCTGGGGCCGGAAATATCCGAAGCTCTGCGAGTGGGTAGAGGAAAATATTGACGAGACCTTCACCTTCTACCAGTTGCCCTTGCAGCACCACAAGCATATGAAGTCCACCAATATGCTGGAACGCCTCAATGAGGAGATCAAACGGCGCACCCGGGTGGTGCGGATTTTCCCCAACGAGGCCAGTTGTCTGCGGTTGATCCGGGCGCTGGCGGTGGAAACGCATGAGGGCTGGCTGGAGGCGAGCCGTTACCTCAATATGGAGCTTCTTAAAGAGCACAAGAAACTGCGGCTGAGCCTGGCGGCGTGAGGACGCCGCTCCGGGCCGCCTCCGACGAGCAATTTAAGGCCCATTCTCGGCGGCCCTCCGCGGCTTAGCCTCGGTGGCGGCTCGGGAGCACTAAAAAACACCGTATGCCTAAACCAATTTGCAGAACTTGACATATACAACTAAGTTTTGGTAGGCTGGATTAACCGGGGTTTGCATCGTTACCCCTTTTTGTGCCCAACAACGTCCGATGTGAGGCTTTAGTCCGAATCGGCTTTCATCATAGAAAAAAACCAGGTTATTAGGAGAAG
>VGSO01000280.1 GCA_016874945.1 Deltaproteobacteria bacterium | reverse complement strand
AATTAGGCAAAGATGCCCGGCTAACCGCCAGATTTGTTCTCATAACATTTGATTAAACCGGCGTCGGCCCCAAATTGTCTCCCGACGCCAATACACCAACATAAATTGACGCCTTTTCGGATGGGAATTAAATTAATACCGAGTTGCGATCAAACGAGTAGAATTGTCATTCTGAGCGCAGCGAAGAATCTAGATTCTTCACTCCGCTTCGCTCCGTTCAGAATGACAAACTCAAAATTACCTCTTTGAGCGCAACTTGGTATAAAACAGCCGAGGGCGGCTGTTCTACATTTCTAAGGAATTCCCTATTCCCTGTCCCCTGATTAACTGCTCACTGCTTACTGTTCACCCCCCCTAAATCTCCCCGTCCTGCTCCATTTTGGCCAGGGCCTCGAAGCGGATGTCCAGACCCAGGATTCCCTGGATCTCCTCGTTTTCATCCCGCAGGGGCGCGCTCACGGTGATGCACAATGCCCCGGTGAACCGGGAGGTGTAAAAGTCGGAGACGTAAACCTTCCCCGACCGGATGGGTTCGATGAACCAGGAGCGGTTGGACAGGTCTTCGTCCAGCTTCATGGTCTCGTACTTGGACCGGTCCACGATGTGGGTGATGTTCCGGGTGATTTTCCGGCCTTCCAGGTTGGTGACGTACATGAACTGGATGAAGGGATACTGATCCAGGGCCTTTTGCAGGGCCGCCTCCTGCCGGGCCGGGTCCATGGACCGCACCTCCTCCAACAGGGCCAGGTCTTCCGCCAGGTGGGCCGCCAGCGTGGAGGCCTTTTGCTTGAGCTGGTCGAACTCGGAAATAAAGTATTCGGAGAGGTACTTGCGGGCCCACCGGTCCATTTCTTCATTGGAGATGGAAGTGACCCGCCCGGCCTCATACATTTCGGTGATGCGCTGGTGAATCTTGGCGACCCCGGGGTGGCCCTTGTCCATCTGCCGGTCGCCCTCCAGACCCAGGTGGGAGTTAAGCCAGTGGACGATGCCGGCCTTGCCCGACTTGTCGGTGATGGTGATGGACACGGGCCGGTTCAGGATGGCCGTGGTGTCAAAGGCATTATAAATCTCTTCGTTCTTCAGCAGTCCGTCCGCATGGATGCCGGCGCTGGTGGTGTTGAAGTTGGCCCCCACAAAAGGATAGTTGGGGGGGATGTGGTAGTGCAGCTCCTTTTCAAAATACTGGGCGATTTCGGTGATGACCCGGGTATCGATGCCGTCAGTGGCGCCTTTGAGGGAGATGTACTCCAAGATCATGCCTTCGATGGGGGCGTTGCCGGTGCGTTCCCCGAAACCCAGGAGCGCGCCGTTCACCGCCCCGCAGCCGTAAAGCCAGGCGGTGACGCTGTTGACCAGGACCTTGTGAAAATCGTTGTGGCCGTGCCACTCCATGAGATGGCCGGGCACTCCGGCGTCATCAATCATGGCCCGAACCAGCTTGGGCACGCTCCGGGGCAAGGCGGCGCCGGGATAAGGGACGCCGAAACCCATAGTGTCGCATAGGCGGATTTTGATGTCGATGCCGCTTTGTTCCCGGAGTTTCATCAGCTCGACGGCAAAGGGTACGCAGAACCCGTAAATGTCCGCCCGGGTGATGTCCTCGAAATGGCAGCGGGGGATGATCCCCAACTCCAGGGCCGCCTTGACGATGCTCAGGTAATCCTCCAGGGCCTTTGCCCGGCTCCACTTGAGCTTGAGAAAGATATGGTAATCCGAGGCCGAAGTGAGGATGCCGGTCTCCTTGAGGCCCATTTCTTTCACCAGCTTCAGGTCCCCGGCCACGGCCCTGATCCAGCCGGTGATCTCGGGGTAGCGGTAGCCCCGCTCCCGGCAGCGCTCCAAGGCCTCCTTGTCCTTGGCGCTGTACAGGAAAAATTCGGTCTGGCGCACCACCCCTTTAGGGCCGGAAAGCCGGTGGAGCATGTCGAAAATGTCCACGATCTGGCGCACCGTGTATGGGGGCCGGGCCTGCTGGCCGTCCCGGAAGGTGGTGTCGGTGAGGATCATCCTCTCGGGGGGCTGAGGCATGATGAATTTATAGTCGAAATCAATGCGGGGCACTTCCGTGTACGGGAAAATTTGCCGCATGAGATTGGGCTCCTCCACCTCCATCAGGCGGTGCTTCCAGATGGTGGAGTGCTCATGATCCAAGAGTCGGCGGTCTTTGTTCCAGCGTGCCATTTTACGTCCTATTAGCTGTCAGCTACCAGCAGCCAGCAGCCAGCTTTTAATTTTTTGGGTTAATTGTAACAGTTTCCCATAAGATATTGCTATCTTACAAAACCAATCCCCTGGTATCTGACGGCTGACGGCTGGCGGCCAACAGCTACTTCTCCAGCCTCAGCCCCAGCTCAAGGAGCTGCTCCGGCTCCACCCGGGAAGGGGCCTTGGTGACGGGGCAGGCGGCCTTCTGGGTCTTGGGAAACGCGATGACCTCCCGGATGGATTTGGCCCCGCAGAGAATGGCCACCAGCCGGTCGAAGCCGAAGGCCACGCCTCCGTGGGGCGGGGCGCCGTATTCCAGGGCCTCCAGCAGGAAGCCGAATTTCTCCTCTGCTTCTTCCGGCGAGATGCTCAGCACCCGGAAGACCTTTTCCTGGAGGTCCCGGCGGTAGTTGCGGATGCTGCCGCCGCCGATTTCCTGGCCGTTGAGCACCAGGTCGTAGGCCCGGGCCCGGACCTTGCCGGGATCGCTCTCCAGCAGGGGAATGTCCTCTTCTTTGGGCGAAGTGAAAGGATGGTGCATGGCCGCGAAGCGGCCTTCGTCCTGGTCATACTCCAGCAAGGGAAAGTCGGTGACCCACACCAGGCTGTAAGTGTCCGGGGGGATGAGGCCTTGCTCATGGCCCAGGTGACCCCGGATCTGGCCCAACGCGGTGTTGGCCACCAGCGGGGCGTCGGCTACGAAGAGCAGCAGGTCTCCTTCCCCGGCCCCCAGGCGTTCATTCAGGGCGGCTTTAACCCCATCGGGGAAAAACTTGGCCAGGGGCGACTGCCAGGCGCCCTGGGCCTGGATCTTCACCCAGGCCATGCCCCGGGCGCCATATACCCCGGCCAGGTCGATGAGGTCGTCCAACTCCTTGCGGGATAGTTTGGCCAGGCCGGGGCCGCACAGACACTTGACGATGCCCCCCTGGTCCACCACTTCCTTGAACTGGCGGAACTCCGAGGCCTGGGCCAGGTCGGTGACTTCCTTCAACTCCAGCCCGAAGCGGGGATCGGGCCGGTCCAGCCCGAAGCGGTCCAGGCACTCTTGAAAAGATAGGCGCGGGAAGGGGCGGGTCAGCTCCACCTCCAGCAATTCCTTGAACAGGGCGCAGATCAAGCCCTCCACCACCTGGTACACGTCTTCCTCGGTGATAAAGGCCATTTCCAGGTCGATCTGGGTGAACTCGGGCTGGCGGTCGGCCCGCAAGTCCTCGTCCCGGAAGCAGCGGCACAGTTGATAATAGCGGTCCAGCCCCGCCATCATCAGAAGCTGCTTGAAGAGTTGGGGCGACTGGGGCAGCGCGAAAAAGTGCCCCGCCTGGATGCGGCTGGGCACCAGATAGTCCCGGGCCCCTTCCGGGGTGCTCTTGGTGAGGATGGGGGTCTCCACCTCGATAAATCCCTGGCCGTTCAAAAACTTCCGGGTCGCCTGGGCCGCCCGGTGGCGGAACAGGATATTCTTCATGACCATGGGGCGCCGCAGGTCCAGGTAGCGGTATTTCAGCCGCAAAGCCTCGGAGATGTCCACCCGGAAATCCTCCAGCTCAAAGGGCGGGGTCTTGGCGCGGTTGAGCAGGCGCAGCTCCTCCACCAGCACCTCGATCTCCCCGGTGGCCAACTGGGGGTTGATCATGTCCGGGGGCCGCAGGTTCACCACCCCCCGGACCGCGAGGACGAACTCGTCCCGCAGCACTCCGGCCTTGTTGTGATCGTCCGGGTTGGACTCGGGGTTGAAGACCACCTGGGTGAGGCCGCCCCGGTCCCGGAGGTCCACGAAGATGAGCCCCCCGTGGTCCCGGCGGCGCTGCACCCAGCCCATGAGGACCACCTCCTGGCCGGCGTGCGCGGCCCGGAGGTCTCCGCAGGAATGGGTGCGGGTCAGCCCTGCCACTGAATCAAACACGATAAATTCCTTCCTGTTTGGGGAGATTTAGCGAGAGGGCCAGGGAGCCGACGCCTCCCCCCCCCCACCGAAAACCG
>VGSO01000279.1 GCA_016874945.1 Deltaproteobacteria bacterium | reverse complement strand
ACCATTTTCATTTTCAAATGAAACAAACTTGCTGTTTAACTTGTTAATATCGTTTATTCTTTTAACCGAAAACCGAAAACCGAAAACGGTATAATCAGTGACCAGTGGCCAATGGTTGATTTTAGGGAAAAAAGCAAGGTTAGGTGGGGGAATTTTTTTAAATAAACTGACCGGTTCCATCCAAGTAATTTAACCACCCCTGGCACCTGGCTACTGATCACCGATCACTGATTACCGGCCACCGGCCCTTTCCGGCCCCAAACATTGCGCCTCCCTTCACCTTTATTTAAAATTAGCGGATAGGGATTTAGCCATTATAAATTATCAACACTGGCAACTGACCACTGGCAACTGATCACTGATTACTGATCACCGACCGCTGGCAAGTGATCACTGATCACCGGAAACTGAACTGAAAATGGAATTATTACGCCCAGGCACCTTCGCGGCCTTGCGCCACCGCAACTATCGCCTTTTCTATATCGGCCAGGCCATCTCCCTGACCGGTTCCTGGATGCAGTCCCTGGCCCAGAGCTGGCTGGTGCTGGTGCTCACCGACTCCCCCTTTTACCTGGGCCTGGTGGGCGCGCTCCAGACCCTGCCGGTGCTGCTCTTTTCCTTCCATGCCGGGGTGGTGGCGGACCACGTGCGCAAGTTGCGGATGCTCTTTTTCACCCAGGGCGCGCTCATGCTCCTGGCCCTGATTCTGGGGGGTTTGGTGGCCGCGGGCCTCATCAACATCTGGTGGCTTTGCGCCCTGGCCTTCCTGACGGGCGCGGTGATAGCCTTCGACATCCCGGTGCGCCAGGCCTTCATCGTGGAGATGGTGGGCAAACCCGACCTCCCCAACGCCATCGCCCTGAACTCCTCCCTGTTCAACGCCACCCGGATCATCGGCCCCGCGGTGGCCGGGGTGCTCATCGCGGCGGTGGGCATGGCCAACTGTTTTTTTGTGAACGCGGTTTCCTTTCTGGCAGTATTGGCGGCCCTGGCCTTGATGAAGGTGCCTCTTCAGCCCCGCAACTCCTGGAAGCCGTTTTGGGAGGCCTGGAAAGAACTGGCGGACTATTTGCTGGGCCAAAGTGAACTGCGCAGTGTACTCCTGCTCCTGGCTATGGTGGCGGTGTTCGCCATGCCCTACTTCGTCCTGCTGCCCATGCTGGCCCGGGACGTGCTGGGGGCCGGTCCCCGGGGCTTTGGGATCCTCATGGCCACCGGCGGCCTGGGGGCCTTTTTAGGCGGCCTCACCCTGGCGGGGCGTCTGAGGCGTCATCCCCCCATGCCCTCTTTTCTGGGGGGGCTGGCATTGTTTCTGGTGGGACTGGCGGGCCTGGGGCTGTGCGGCAACTACTACCTGGCCCTGGTTTTTATTTTCCTCACCGGCTTCGGCATGGTGAGCCAGCTTTCCACCGGGAACAGCCTGCTCCAGCTCAACGTGCCCGACGGCCTGCGGGGCCGCATCATGAGCCTGTTCGGGCTGATCATCATGGGTTTCGCGCCGGTGGGGAGCCTGGTGCACGGCTCCGCGGCCACCTACCTGGGGCCGGGTCTGACCATCGCCGGGGGTAGTCTCCTGGCGGCCTGGGCCGCGGGAGTGGTGCTGTGGAAATACCCGGAGTTGCGGCATTTCGGTTTCAATCACCCGGAACCCCCCGAAGAGGCGGTGGCGCCGCCGCCTTATCCGCCCCTCAGGGGATGATGCCGTTTTCGGTTTTCGGTTAAAAGAATAAGGATTATCATTCCCGTTTCCCCGTTGGGCTTAGGAACGCACATGCCGGCAAGCTGAGCCTGGCATTCATTGTTGTTCCCCAGCACAATTTGGGATACGAGAAAAAATGGAATAAATTTTGGCGGGATGAATATGAAAAGTCGCATAAAGCACGAAATAGTCCGGGTCTGCCGGCTGCTGCACAAAAAGAATTACCTGGCCGCCACCGACGGCAATGTCAGCGTGCGCCTGGGAGACCGGGTGCTGGTCACCCCCAGCGGGGTGCACAAGGGACTCATGGAGGCGGACCAGATAATCACCGTGGACCTTACGGGCCGGGTGCTGGAAGGGGAGGGGCGGCCCACTTCGGAAATCCGCCTGCACCTCCTGGCCTATGAGGTGCGCCCGGATGTTTCGGCCGTGGTGCACGCCCATCTGCCTTATGCCACGGCCTGCACCCTGGCGGGGATCGACTTGCTGGAGCCCATCCTGCCGGAGGTGGTGATCACCCTGGGGGGGATTCCCACCGCGGCCTATGCCACCCCCGGCAGCGCCGAAGTGCCGACGGCGGTCGGGGATTTCCTCAAGGAATATGACGCCATCCTCTTATCCCGGCACGGCGCCATGACCATGGGGCGGGACGTGGCGGACGCCTACAACAAGATGGAGAAGCTGGAACACACCGCCCGGGTGGTCCTGGCGGCCCGCCTCCAGGGACCGGTGCCGTCTCTGCCCGCGGCGGAGGTGGAAAAACTACGGCGCCTGGGGAAAGAATATAAGGGCGGGGGTTGATTGAAGAGTGAATCCAAGGAATCTACATGTTTCTACCCGGATAATGTCGGCGGGGTCCCGGCCTAGGCGCCACGGGACTTTCACGTTTCGGATACCCAAGAAAAACTTTACTTGACGATGATATCAATAATGATACTGTTTAAATGAGTAGTATCGAAGAAATTATTGCACAAATGATGCGGAATCCCCGGGATGTCCGTTTCAGTGATCTGTGCAAGGTGTGTGACCGCTACTTTGGCGCGCCCCGCCGGGGCGGCACGAGCCACCGGGTGTACCGAACCCCATGGCAGGGTGACCCCAGAGTGAACATCCAGAACAAAAAAGGGAAAGCCAGGGCTTATCAGGTGAGGTAAGTGCTCAGGGCTATAGCAAGATTGGAGTTGGAGAATGGCGCTGAAAGATGATCGCTACACCTACCGAGTAACCTGGTCGGAGGATGACCAGGAGTACGTAGGCCTGTGCGCGGAGTTTCCCAGTTTAAGCTGGCTGGCCCGCACCCCCGAAGCAGCCTTAAAGGGGATTCGTAAGGTAGTGGCCGAAGTAGTCGATGATATGCGGAAACACGGGGAAGAGCCTCCAGAGCCCATTGCCTCCCGACATTACAGTGGCAAATTCATGGTCCGGGTTCCTCCCGAAGTTCATCGCGATCTGGTCCTTAAGGCCGCCGAGGCCGGAGTCAGCTTGAATCGGCTGGCCAGTGCAAAATTGTCGCAATAGATTTCTGACCGGCGCCAACCTTTATTCTCGTTCCCAAGCGAAGCTTGGGAACCGGAATAAAGCTGGAACACACCGCCCGGGTGGTCCTGGCGGCCCGCCTCCAGGGACCGGTGCCGCCTCTGCCCGCGGCGGAAGTGGAAAAACTGCGGAGACTGGGGGCGGAGTATAAGGGAGGGGGGTGATTTTTAAAGTACCCCCATAACACAATCTGAATAAAACGGGGAGGGAGCGAGGCCGAATCTTGCAATCGTCAGATAAGAATGGTATTCCACAAGCGAATAGGAAAGCACGGAAATCGGCCTAGGATAACTCAAGTGGAAATAAGATTTTCTCGTCACGCCAAAAGAAGAGCGGAATTATATGGAATTCCCCCATCAACCATTATCACGATTTTGAAAGAAAAAGAACTGCGCCCGGGAACTCATGAAATCATAAGAAGGGTGGAAGGTTTCAAGTATCTACTCAAAATCGTGATTGCAGTGGAGGATGATATAATAACGGTAGTCACTAACTATCCTTTGAAGAGAGGATTTAGGCCATGAGGGTATACTACGACAACGAGGTCGATGCTTTGTATCTGAAGCTCGGGGATGAGTCTCCCGAGGGGGTCATAGAAATCGCTGAAGGCGTCAATTTGGACACAACCTCCAACAACAGAATAGTGGGCATAGAAATCCTCGATGCCTCTAAGAAGATCGATCTGAAGACAATACTGTCTTACACGCTGGAACTGGACAAGGATTTGATTAGTCAAAAGACCACTTAACCCTTGAATCCGTCCTTTAAACGGGGACAGATACTATTTTTGTATTGCCGAATGATGACGGTAGATATTTAAATGGTGTCTGACACTGCTGTCCGGTAGAAATTACTTGAGATAGCAAGTAAAACAGCCCCATCGCAGCCAATCAATGCTATAATGGGTTTACCGAAAACCTAAACATTGAAAGGAGTTATGGGGCTTATGGCACATTGT
>VGSO01000278.1 GCA_016874945.1 Deltaproteobacteria bacterium | reverse complement strand
AACTCAAAGATGAACTGGGACTCGATCATTTTGAGGGCCGTCATTGGCTGGGCTGGCATCATCACGTGATGCTGGTCACCATAGCCTATGCCTTCCTGCGAAGTGAACAGTTGCGCCTTAAAAAAAACTTCTGGTGTGACCTTGCCCCGGACTCGGGAGTCTCTGCAAGCCGCATTGATTAGGTTGAGCGGCTATTGCCCATGGTGTCATGCAAGGTTCCCACCGACAAATGACTCATTGTGATAACTTAACCTAGTATTATTAGAATCCCTTTAAGAACCTCTCCAGGCTTTCCCGGTTCTCCACGTTATAAAAATTCTCCGCCGGTTCCTGGGGCAGGATTTTTTTAACCAGGCCGGTGAGGACGTTCTTGGGGCCCACTTCCACCCAGGTGTCCACTCCGGCGGCCTGGAGATTGAATATGAGGTCGGCCCAGCGCACCGGGGAAGTGAGCTGCCGGCCCATGGCCTGGCGCAGGCGCTCCGGATCATCCTCGGGTCGGGCAGTGGCGTTGAGGTACAGGGGTAGGTGGGGGGCCTGAAACTCGAGCTTCGCCAGGAACGCGGCGAAATCCAGGTTGGCCCCCTCCATCAGGGGCGAATGCCAGGCGCCGGAGACTTTTAAGGGGATCACCCGGGCCCCCTCGGCTTTGGCCCGGTTTCCGGCCCGGGCCACCATTTCCGGGGAGCCGGATATTACCACCTGCTCCGGGGTGTTGAAGTTGGCCAGGGCGATGGGGCCTTCCGGGGCTAAAGGGCGCACCAGGCCTGCCAGTTTCTCCGGGGTCAGGCCAATGACCGCGGCCATGGCGCCGGGGTGCTTTTGGGCCTCTCGCTGCATCAAGCGCCCCCTTTCCCGGACTGCGGCCAGGGTGTCGGCGGCGCTGAGCACCCCGGCGGCGTAAAGCGCGCTGTATTCCCCCAGGCTGTGGCCGCACACGGCTTGAGGGGTGACTCCGGCCCCCTTCAGCGCCCGGTAAATGCAGAGGTTGATCAGGGTGATGGCCGGCTGCAGATTCACCGTCTGGGTAAGCTCTTCCATGGGTCCGGAAAAACAGAGTCGGGTCAAGGGAAGGCCCGTGGCCTGTTCGGCTGATTGAAAGAGGTCCCGCACCGACGCGTCGGCCTCGTAAAAATCCAGGCCCATGCCCACGTATTGGGAACCCTGCCCGGGAAATAAAAACGCCAGGTTGGCCATGATTTCACCTCGAAGGTCAGTAATCAGTAATCATTAATCAGTGACCAGTGATCAGTGGTCATTGGTCAGTTCAAAGTTCAAAGTTCAAAGTTCAAGGTTCAAGGTTTTAGCGCCTCATAATATTGCAGGTGTTCCTGCATTATACTATCTTATTGCAGAGGGTGCGACAAAGGACCTTGGGTAATCTCCTTGCCGCCATTACCATGGCTAACTATTTATTATAACAGGGCCTGATAGATCGTCTTTTCACTGGCCACTGATTACTGTTTACTGATCGCTGAACCACTTATTTAAAGGAGCTTAGGGATGGCAGATACCGACAACCAACCTCGGAGGGCCTTAGGACTCTTTCGTATCGCGGGCATCCGCATCAGCCTGGATATCTCCTGGTTCATCATCTTCGCCCTGGTGCTCTTCGCCCTGTCCGCCGGCTATTTCCCCCGGAGCTATCCAGGGTATGACACCCAGACCTATTGGTTGGCCGGGTTCATCGCCACCCTGCTGTTTTTCACTTCGGTGCTCATCCATGAGCTGTCCCACTCCCTCATGGCCATCCGTTGCGGGATTGAGATTCCGGAAATCACCCTGTTCATTTTCGGCGGCGTCTCCAAGCTCTCCCAAGAGCCCAAAGACCCTAAAACGGAGTTGAAGATCTCCCTGGTGGGGCCCCTGAGCAGCTTTGCCCTGGCCGGGGTCTTTGGACTCATCGCCAAAATCCTGGTCGGGGCGCCAACGCTCCTGGTGGCCGTATTTCAATACCTTTCCTGGATCAACGTGGCCCTGGGCGTGTTTAACCTCATCCCGGGCTTTCCCCTGGATGGCGGCCGCGTTTTTCGGGCCATCTGGTGGTGGAGGACCGGGTCGCTGACCCGGGCCACCAAGGTGGCCACGGACATTGGCAAGACTTTTGCGGTGGCCTTGATGATCCTGGGCGCGCTCCAGATTTTTACCGGTCTGCTCATCAGCGGCCTGTGGCTGGTCTTCATCGGCATGTTCTTACGGGGCATGTCCGCACGGGGCTATGAAGAGCTGATCATCCGTAAATCCCTGGAAGGGGTGCCCTTGGGGGAGGTCATGATCCGAGACGTGGTCTCCGTGCCTCCGTCCTTGCCCCTGAACCAGCTGGTGCACGATTATTTTCTCCATTACACCTACCGGGGCTTTCCGGTGGTGTCTGACCATGCGGTGCTGGGTTTGGTCTCCCTGTCGGCGGTGCGGGGCCTGTCTCCGGAGGAGCAGGCCAAGACCGTGGTGGCGGATGTGATGATGCCTCTGCGGGAAGGCCTGGTGATTGCCGCCGACGCCTCCCTGGCCGAGGCCCTGGCCCGGATGGTCCAGGAAGATGCCGACCGGCTCCTGGTAATGCAGGAGGGGCGCCTGGCGGGCCTGGTCACCAAGACCAGCCTGCTGCGCTTCGTGCAGATCAAACAGATTCTAGAGACGTGAGCAGTGAGCGGTGAGCGGTGAGCAGTTCAAATTGTATAAATGGGCGCGACAAATTTCAAATTAGTTTGTTGACAAATAGAAATTCCCGCTTACCACTGTTTATTAATCACTGCTTACTGCTCACTGCTCACTTACAAAGGGAGGAAGCTATGAACGAAGTTGCCGAAACCCCGGCGGTTACCCGGAAAGACATCGTCATCCGCCTGCTCTTGACCCTGCTGTTTGTGATCATCCTGGAAATGGTGAAGTGCGCCATTTACTTAACCGTGGTCTTCCAATATGTCTATCTCCTGGCCGCCCAGAAGCACAGCGAACCGGCCCGGGCCTTTGCCAACCGGCTGGCGGCTTTTGCCTACCAGCTCATCCGCTACCTGACGCTGAACGACAATGAGAAACCCTTCCCCTTCAAGACCTTTCCGGGGGAAATGGAACCCCCGGCCCAGGAAGTGAGTTTTAGCTGAGCAAGAAGCAGCACCAGGGCAGGACCGCACCGGGATGGGTGGCCGCAGCAATCTTGCTGCTGGCGGGCGGTCTGGCGTGGGGAGCCGCCCCGCCTTCCCTCACCGCCCGGCACTGGCCCCCCGGGTACTTTTACCGGTATGCCAAGTTGCCGGTTCCGGAAAAAGAAAAGCTGCTGGCCAGGATGGCGACGGCCTTGGAGAAGCTCCGGGAGGAAAGTGGAGGGCTGGTGGCCAAGGGCGCGGTCATTGAAAAGCCGTCCACCACCATCAAAACTTATCAAGAACTCACCATCCTGGACGAAAGCGGGCTGATTATCAAGGCCCGCAACGTTCCCAACCTCTATTACCGTTACGGCGGCCCCGGCCCCCTCAACCCCAACATTTTCATGGTCATCAAGAATGCCCGGGTTAATAAGACGGAGAGCTTCATCCGGCAAGGCTTCGTGGTGGAGGGGGATTTTCAGGCGTACGCCGACAAGTTTGTGAAGGCCATCATGGAGGGCCTGGGGAATGCTCAACGCGATGAGGCGCGGGAGGCGAAATAAGAAACGAAGATTATGAGATTATCACAGGTCATGGGGGTCGAAAGCCAAATCCAACCCCCGGGTTCGGACCAGAGCTTTAGGAGCTTTAGCTCCCACCAGCACCGGCGCGTAGAAAGCCACCCCGCCGTCCCGCCAGGTTAACTGATAAGTTTGCCCCATAAATTCGATGCGGCTGACCAGCATAAGGATGACCTTTTCAATGAGCCGGCCATGCAGGGGGTGGGGAAAAACCGCCACCAGGAGATTGGACTCTTCAGGGGTGTAGAGCAGGTCTTGCGCGGATTCGGTTAACATTTTAGCCTCTTATGGTTTCCTCCGGGAAATCCCGGCGGGGATGGGCCCCGGAGGGGTTTCGCTTGCTTATCTTAAATATATACCCAAAAACCCTTTCTGCCAAGGTGCCTGCGGAAAAGGCAAGAGGATTTAAAAACAAATCAAGGGAGGCTCTTGCAAAAATTTAGCAAAACCGGTTCCGGCTTCTATTCCCCCTCCCCACGGGGGCATAAGCGCTAACTTAAGGATCATTTGAAAATTGACAGGGTTTC
>VGSO01000277.1 GCA_016874945.1 Deltaproteobacteria bacterium | reverse complement strand
TGGAGTATCCAGTCATCGCCCGCATCTGCTTCGAGGTATTGAAGGACACTCCCCGTGGCGCCGTACATGACGATCTTGTCCTTCAAGGGAGTGCCAAACTCGATCTGGTCTGCGGGGCCTGTGGCCTTGGGAACCACTTTGACGTAATCGAAGTCCCCGTCAGGCGGAGGCGTAGGGATGGCCGGGGGCGGCGGGGGCGCCGGCGGCCCGGCCCAGGCCAGGGATACCGGCACAAGCACCCACACCAAGAGAATTACGATCATAAGGCGTTGGAGCAAGTTCAGCTTCATCGCGGTGACCTCTCGGGGACCAGCCTGGTCCCGGCTAGTGTCTTGTCCCAGAAATACCTTTCATAAATCAGCGCCGTCTTTTCTCCCTCCCCCTGGAGGGGGGAGGGCCGGGGTGGGGGTGGCGTTTTTTGTCTGATTACAGCCAGTTAGCCAAAGTCGCCCCCCTCACCCTTACCCTCTCCCCCGAGGGGAGAGGGAATAAAATCAAGCATATCCATAGTTGATATTTCTTAACTTATCTCTGGAACATGATACTGGCTCCTTAAACAAACAAGCCGGGCCACCTCTCCAGGCAACCCGGCCGTCTTGATTCCAAGACCCGTGGCTTTCCGCCCCCACCTCGCAATGGGTTTAGCTTTGTTCTGGGAAATTCACTTGAACATACATTTAGAGAAAAGTCAATCAAAAAGTTAGCGAATAATCACCAAATATCAAACAGTTAACCCGACAAAGAAGATTGCGGCGGAAGAGATTAAAACCATGGCGGTACAGGGGTTGATAGCTTGCCATTATCAATATCTTTTCATTTATGGCGATATCCTTTCAATCTAAGGAATTTCTGAAAATAATCACGCCTCCACCAGCCGGTTCTGGATGGCAAAGCGGGCTAACTCGGTATTATTTCTGAGGTTAAGTTTCTTGAGCAAACGGTCCCGGTAGGTATTTACGGTCTTGATGCTGATGCCGTAGGCCTCGGCAATCTCCCGGCTGGTTTGACCCAAAGCCAGCCCCCGCAAGACCTGAATTTCCCGGTTTGACAGGGAGTCCAGCAGCGACCGGCCGGGCATTCCCTTGGCCAGGCGCAGCGCCAGAGCTTCGGCCGCGGCATTGGAGAGGTAGCGACCGCCGGCATGCAACTTGCGGATAGCCTTCACCAGTTGGTCCGGTGCGACACGTTTGGTGATGTAGCCCATGGCCCCCGCTTCAATAGCCCGAACCACAAATTGCTCTTCCTCATGCATGGTCAAGATGAGGATGGGGAGCTTGGGGAAATAGGATTTAAGCTGGTCGATAACCTCCAGCCCATCCATGCCCGGCATGGAGAGGTCGACGACCGCAACATCGGGAGACTTACTGAGGGCCAGTTGAATGGCCTCCCGCCCGTCGGCGGCTTCGGCCACCACCTCCATGTCCCCGCTTTCCTCCACGATGCGGCGCAGCCCGGCCCGGACAATGTCATGATCGTCGGCCAGCAAAACTTTAATCATTGGCCTTCCTTACCTTGGCTTTCAAGGGGCACCCGGAAAGATATTTGGGTTCCCTGGCCAACCCCCGATTTGACTTTCAGGTCGCCTCCCACCAGGGAAGCCCGCTCCTGCATGCCCAGGACCCCCAGGCCCTCAAATTCTGACATCTCCGCAGGATTGAAGCCCCGGCCATTGTCGGTTACCGACAAGTTCAATACTTTTTCTTGCATTTGCAGGACCACATTGACACAGCTTGCCAGGGAATGGCGGGCCACGTTGGTGAGGGCTTCCTGGGCGATGCGATACGCCGCGGTGGCTACAGTGTCATCGATACCGGGGATCCCATCGTGCTCGAAAATACAGGTGATGCCGGTGCGCTTTTCGAAATCGTTGGTATACCACTCCAGGGCGTCCACCAACCCCAGTTTGTCCAAGACCCCCGGGCGCAGCCGCACGGCAAGGCCCCGCACCTCTTCAATGGTTTTATCGATGAGGCTGCACATGGTCAAGGCCCGGTCCGCCGCCTTGGGGTCCGTTTCCTCGATGCGGGCCCGCATCCACATGCAATCCAGGTGCAGCGCGGTGAGCAGTTGCCCCAGTTCATCATGTAACTCCCGGGCGATGAGGGCCCGCTCCTGTTCCTGATTGGCCATGATGCTGCCGGAGAGACGCTTCAGTTGTTCTTGGGCCCTCTTGATAGTGGTGATGTCGGTGGAGATGCCGCATAAGCCGCTTACCAAGCCGAATTCATCGTAAAGAGGAAACTTCACCGAGAGATATGTGCGGATACTATCGGTATGATAAACCTGCTCTTCCACCTGATAAGAACGTTCCTCGGCCAGGACTTGCCGATCATTGTTTCGCAGTTGATCGGCAATGTCCCGGGGAAACAGATCATGGTCAGTCTTGCCTCCGACATCCTCCTGGCTCAGGCCGAACAATTCTTCAAAGCGGGGGTTGACCAGAAGGTAATGTCCCTGGCTGTCTTTGAGAAAAACTACGGCCGGGGTATATTTGAAAATACTGGCGATCTCTCTGGTCCTTTTTCTTACCTGTCTTTCCAGGTCCTGGGCGTAACGGCTGAGCTCTTCCTGGGCCAGCTTAAGAGCTTCCTCTGCCTTTTTGCGTTCGGTAACATCAATGGAGACCGCCAGCGATCTGACGATTTTCCCATCCTCATCCCGCTCACCGATGGCGGAAAGCAGGATGTCCATCGTCTCCCCGTTCTTCTTGATAAACTGATAAGAAATATCCCTGCTTACCCCAGTCTTGAAAAAATTTGGGAAAACGCTTTTCTCAGCAAAATTCCGGGAGGCTTCGCTGAAAAAATCGGTAACCTTTCGACCAATTACTTCTTCCCGTCCATACCCCAACGTTTCCAGCCAATGATCGCTTACCATGACCAACCGTCCCTCGGTGTTGATGGAGTGCAACATGGCCGGAGCACTGTGATAGATGGAGCGATATCGCTCTTCACTTTTTTGCAGGGCGGTTTCAGCCGCTTTCCGCTGGGCGATCTCTTTGCTGGCCTTCCAGTAGAGAAAGGAGACCGATAGGCCCACCAAAAGACACAACAGCAGAATTATATATCCCGTAATCTTGATAAAGGGATCGTAAACTATCTTGGCGACGGCTCGGGGACCCCGCAGGTATAAAACAGCCCAGCCCGGGTAATTGTCGATCTCCAGTTGCCGCACCAGATAATTCTTCCCCGAGGAATCTACCGCCTTGCTTCCATTTATCTTCAATCCGGTCCAATTCCACGGCCCTTCCCCGAATTGGAGGGACCGGGCAATTTGTGACACTTCCGGGGGAGTGAGTTTAGTCAGGGTTTGGAAAAGCCAGTTTTTGTGGCTGGAGACGAAAACCACCCCGTGGGGATCGGTGACTACCACAATTTCGTCCTCGGTGGTGGCAAGCTCTTCTTCTATAAATTCAATAGATTTCTTTATTACAGCCACTCCTAAAGGCGTGCTCCCGTCTTTTCCATAAACCGGGTGGCTGTAATAAGCCCCCCGTCTTTTGGAAGCGATGCCCAACCCTAAAAAAGTAGCTGAAGTTCCCCGAATAGCCTGCTGGAAATAGGAACGAAAAGCAAAATTCTGCCCCACAAAGCTGTCGGGAGCCGCCCGGTTGCTGGAGGCCATGGTGTTTCCCTGTCGGTCCATCAAATAGCAGACTTCCACATCCAGGGTTGCCTTGAAATGATCCAGGATGGCATTTGCTTTTCTTACGGAAGACTCATCAGGTCCAGCCAGGGCCTGCGGTAATTCCTTCATGCCCGCCATGGCTCTTACCGGCCTGATATTCTCGGAAAGAAACGAAGACAGGTTTTTCTTGATCATCACCAACCGCGTCTGGGCCTGTCTCTCGGCATCCTTAATTACGGCTTCCCGCAAAGATGAATAGTAGAGATACCCCCCGATGGAAGCCGACAGGAAAGCCAGCAGGGATAAGACCAGTAAAATTAAGCGAATCCGCATGCCAAAGGATTCCCAAGCTTTTGTTTAGTCCCCTTACTGAAGCCCTTTACCTGGCATCCATCCGGGGAACAAACTGCCTTAGATTAACCAATTGAAGATGACTGGAGATAGCCGCTTCCAGAAATTACGCTTTAATTAAATTCTATTAATTATTCTTATCTCTGGCAACAGCATGAAAAATCAATTCGAAGGGGGTTGGGAAGCTGCGCACGGTTTCTGATGCAGAGTCCTGACCCA
>VGSO01000276.1 GCA_016874945.1 Deltaproteobacteria bacterium | reverse complement strand
ACGTTTGCCTGATATTGCATTCTATCCTCAAAAACTTCCGCAAGATACAAAATCATGGACCTGGATTACACCGTATATGGATTTTGTTATTGAAAATCGTGGTTGCGATCTCCAAAATTTAAAAATGTCCTCTATACCTGATTATATTGGATGGGGAAAAATTAGATCAACTCCTAATATTATACCAAAGACCACATCACAATACTTTAAAAAGATTCCATATCTAAGTAAAAATGAAAAATATCAAAATTCTTTGGTGTGATATGCATGAAAATAAAGATGTTCTAGATAAGCCATTTAAAGTTATTATTGCGTTTGATAATCCGGCTTTTTTTATTCCAAAGAGGGTTAAAAAAAGCTTTGAATTTGATTTTTCAGCTTTTGACGAAGTAATTTGGGGTGCCAATGTAAAATATGATATTCATAACGTTGCCGAGGAGAATGCAAGAATCCGAGAGGAGTTGGAGAAAATACGCGATTTGATGGGAGACATCGTAACTACTATAAAGAAATTAAACTTGATACGTGATGAAAATGAAAAATAAATCTCTTACATTTTGTCTAATAATGAATCTTTTGATTGGGGCTACCATTGTCCAATCACAAGAAACAAACGGCCGCCTCACCATGCAGCAGGCCATTGATACCGCCTTGAGAGAACACCCATCCTTGAAGGAGTCCCGGGAAAGAGTGGCCGCGGCCCAATACCAGATCGGGGCGTCCCGGGCCGCGTACCTGCCGCAGCTCAGTTACACCGGCAATTTCCTTTACGGCAATGCCTTTCCTTCGGGGGAGGGGCCCACGGGGGGCACTCCCGGGGTAGGGGCCGGAAGCATCGGGGGCAAGACCACGGACTTCTATACCAGCCGGTTCTCCTTTACCCAGCTGGTTTATGATTTCGGCAAGACCCCGGGCCAGATCGACCGGTCCCGGGCCACCTTTCACCAGACCCGGGAAGATTACTCCGGCAACCGGCAGCGGGTGGTGCTGGACGCCCGCAGCGCTTATTATGCTAATCTGGCGGCCCAGCGGGCCGTGAAGGTGGAACAGGAGAACGTGGCCCAAAACCAGACCCTGCTGAAACAGGCCCAGGGGTTTTATAACGTGGGGCTGCGGGCCAAGATCGACGTCACCAAGGCGGAAGCCAACCTTTATGACGCCGAGGCCAGCCTCATTCGGGCCAAGAACTTCGCGGACCTGTCCCGGGTCACCCTGATGAACGCCCTGGGACTGAAGACCTGGCCCTATAAGGAGTTGGAGGACGTCCTGGACGTCACCCCCACTCCCCTTTCTTTGACGGAGCTGAAAGCCCAGGCCCTGCAGCAGCGCCCGGAACTTTTGAGAAACCGCTACCAGCAAGACTCCGACCAGGCCGCCCTGAGAGTGGCCCGGGCGGGCTATTTCCCCACGTTCAGCACCTTGGCCGCCTATGGTTGGTCAAGCCCCAACGCGCCTTTCTCCAGCGGCGCGTTTGACAACAACTCCTGGTGGGTGGGCGCGGGGTTGACCTGGCCGGTATTTGACGGCTTGCTCACTTATCATAACGTGAGAGTGGCCCGGTCCAACATTCAGGCCACCCTGGCCGGCGGCGAGGTCCTGCGCCAGGATGTGGGCAAGGAAGTGGAACAGGCCTACCTTGACCTGAAATCGGGCTGGGAACTCGTCCGGGCCACCAAAAAGGCCCTGGAGTCAGCCCGGGAAAACTTCCGCCTGGCCCAGGGGCGGTACCAGGTGGGGGTGGGCTCCATCATCGAGGTCACCGACGCCCAGGTGCAGCTTTCCCGGGCGGAATTGCGCCAAGTCCAGGCCCTGTACGATTACAAGGTGAACGAGGCCCGCCTGGATAAGGCCATCGGCAAGGGGTTTTGAGTTTCGAGTTTTAAGTTTTTATTTTGTTAAGGTGGGGTTATCCACCTGATTCCAGGAAGCAATTTGCCAGTTCATGGTGCCAAATGTGGCTTCCCTAAACTCGAAACTCGAAACTACCAGACGCCGTGCTCCGTGAGGCGTCGGGAAAAATCTTCGGGATCGGTGAAGTGCCAGGCCACCAGGCCGTGCTCTCGGGCGGCTTCCACGAAGGGAAGCTTGTCATCTACGAACAGGCAGCGCTCCGGAGGGCCCCCCATTTCCTGGATGAGGGCCTGGTAAATGCCGGGCTCGGGCTTGCGGCAGCCCACCGCGAAAGACAGGACAAAGCGGCGGATGTGCCGCAGCAGGGTAAAACGCTCATTAATGTAGTGAAAATGTAAGGGATTTGTGTTAGATAGCAGGTAAAGAGGGTAGCGGGCCGCCAGGCGGGCCACCGCTTCTTCCATGCCCTCCATAGGGTCGAAAATCTCGCTCCACAACTGGCAGAAAAGAGGGTAGGGGAGGTCCAGGCCGAGATGGCCCTTGATTTTCTCATAAAATTCCCGGGAGGACAGGCTGCCGGTGTCATAGCCCGGTTCCAGTCCGGAGTCGAACACCGCGGCGTAAACCTCCCGGGGGGATAGGGGCAGTAATTCCGCCAGCCCGGTGCAGAACCGCAGGTGGTCCACCTTGACCAGGACGTTTCCCAGGTCCAGGGCGATGGCGGCGAGATCGAGTCTTTGCCGAAACATATTGTGGAATTGTCTTAAATGGTATTAATAATATTCTAATGAGGCTCTTGCAAAAATTTGGCAAAACCGGTTCCGGCTTCTATTCCCCCTCCTCACGGGGGGAGGGGGCTAGGGGGAGGGGGACGAAGCCGTTTGTAACTACTGGATAATACAAATTATTTTTGCCACCCCCACCCTAACCCTCCCCCCTCGAGGGGGAGGGAACCGACCCAATATCGTTGATTCCGCTTTTGACCATGACTTTTGCAAGAGGCTCTAATATTTTACATTTTTTGAGAGAGGCAGAGAAGGCCATGAGCTATCCTCGACTGCAAATTTTGACTATTGATGAATTACTGGCGGGTAAAAAGTTAGATTATCCCCGCTGGGCCCCCAATGCCACTTTTAAGAAAGCACCGAGGCAACGCAAAGAACCGATGGGAAAAAAACAGCAGAATAATCTTATTTAATTAATCTTAGACCATTTTCTCCTTCAAGTGCAACAAATTTAATCTGTAACTTATTGATAATCCATAATTATCTTTACCGATAACCGAAGACCGAAAACCGAAAACCGTATTAAAGGGGTGGGGGATGGGCGTTTGGGGGAGGGGGCCAGGGGTTCCCACAGGCTGGAAAGCCTGTGCTACCAACCCCTGGCCCCTTCCCCCCAAAAATTCAAACCCCAAACTCCAAGGAGGCGACCCATGGCCCGGGCCGGCAGCTGGATTATAGTCCTGGTCTTTTTGGCGGGTGTTCTGGGGGCCGGAGTTTTCTGGGTGTACGGCCCTTATCACCAGCGAGTGGTGGCCCAACAGGTGGCGGAAATCATGAAAGGCCACCCCGTGGGCGTGGAAGTGACCAAAGGGTCCCCGGCGGACCTGAAGGCCGCGCCGTCCCAGGCCCTGGGGGCGCGGTTCCAGATGCTGGCCGACGGGAAACGCGTCTTTCTGGTGGACCTGCGGGAAGGCCGAGCGTGGCGGTATTACCACCACACCAAGGAAGGCGGTTATGCCAAGGAAGATGAAGGATTTCTGCCGGTTGCCATGTTTTTTGGCGGTAAAAAGCATTACAGCGCCGGGGATATTGACGCCACGGCCCGGCCTCCGGAGCCGCCGGCGCCCAAGGGGGAGAAAAAGGCCAAATGATCCGCCGCCTGGTGTGGGGGGACCTGGCCTGGGCCGCCTTCATCCTGGGTCTGGGTGTTATTTTTGGTCTGGCGTCCCACTGGAACCTGGTGCGCCTGTCTTTTAAGGGAGAATTGACGCAATACCTGGATAAGGAGCGGACCGCCCGGCGGGAGATCAGGTTTCAAGGCGTCAAGACCCTGAACCTGGCCCAGGCGCATGAGATTTTCCAGCAGGGCCAGGCCTTGTTCGTGGACGCCCGCAAACCCGAGGAGTATGAGGAACTCCACATTCCCGGGGCCGTCAATCTTCCTCCCGAGATGCTGGAGAAGGAAGGCGCCGGGGCCCTGGAAGGCATTGCCCAGACCCGGGTAATCGTGGTTTATTGCAGTCAGGTCCAATGCGACGCGGCTCTCACGGTGGCGGAAAAACTTCAGTCCCTGGGTTATAAAGAGGCCGCGGCCTTCCTGGCGGGCTTTAACGCCTGGGACCA
>VGSO01000275.1 GCA_016874945.1 Deltaproteobacteria bacterium | reverse complement strand
GCGTCTTAACCTCAAAAGGGCATTTTTGAGGGCTTTCCCCTAAACTATGGTCTTGTGGATACATGAAAAGTATTGATGTCTTAACTGTCCAAACAGGATCGCTCAATTTAGGTAATTCTATTATTAAGAAAAAAGTGGTTGCTAATATTATTGCAAACAGAGACGCCAGCACCATATGTATCCATAATTTCTCAGCCCCGAAAAAGACTGAAAATAACATGGTCACAATGGCGCCTACGATTAGTGCAATCCATATAATATTCGGCAAATTGGATTCCATCTCCATCAGCCGCTCATGCCTTAATTTGGCGAGTTGTTCCAGATCTTTCAATATCTTATTATAAAGGACTTCCTCCTGGTGGTTTTGCGGTTTAATTTTCAGCGTATCGGTCACTAGGCTACTCATGGCCTGTTCCGTTGCCTGGCTCATCTTCATCTGCCTCATGGCTGGATATTCATCTTCAACCACCAATCTGGCAAAATCCACAAGGGATTTGACAGCATGATCAACCTGTTGCTGATCAGGATACAAACTAAGATCTCGATACAATTGGAACGCCTCGGCTCCTTCTCTTGTGGCATTATCAACCGCCTTATTGTATTGCTGCCACAAGACTATCACAACAAATGCCAGCATGATGCCATAAATAGCTCCAGCCCTATTGAAAATAGAGCTGGCAACATCGTTATGGCGTTGCCTCGTTTGATAGGGGCAGCTCTGCCTGACTATCAAAAGCAATAGTATAGAGATTCCTATGAATACAATATTAATGAGGAAAAAGAATAGTGCTGGAGATATCATTAAAAGTTTGGCGGTAAAAGGCATCTGTTCCTCCAATTATGCAAAGGCATAACCGCTCAGTTTCTTACCTTGCCTCCATCCCTGCCTTATAATTCCATTCTTGCATGCAGATGAAACAAACTAGCAAAATTGGACCTGGACCTCTCTTTATTTTTTAACCGAAAGCCTAAAATTGTATCACGAATACCTCTTCATCAGCCGCTGCATCAGGGTGTAGGCCGCCAGGTTAATGAGGAGGATGGAGATCATCAAAATGGCCGCAGTGGCGTAGGCATTGGGCATGGAGATGCCTTCCCGGGCCAGGATGTAAAAGTGCACCGCCATGGTGCGCCCCGAGTCGAACAGGGTCGCGGGGGTGCGCGGCGCCGCGCCCGCGGTGAACAGCAGCACCGCGGTCTCCCCCAGGGAGCGCCCCACGCTGAGCATGATCCCGGTGGTGATGCCCGGCAGCGCCGCGGGGAGCACGATGCGGGTGATGGTCTGCCACTGGCTCATGCCCAGGGAATAGCAGGCGGTGCGGTAGTCCTGGGGCACGGCCTTGATGGCCTCTTCGCTGGTGCGGATGATGATGGGCAGCACCATGATGGCCAGGGTCAGGCCGCCGGACAGAACGGACCACCCCAGGCCCAGCTTCATGACAAACAGCACGAATCCGAACAGGCCCAGGATGATGGAAGGCACCCCGGCCAGGCACTCGGCCCCGAAGCGGATGATGCGGGTGGCCCAGCCCTCCCGGGTGTACTCGGTGAGATAGATGGCGGTGCCCACTCCCAGGGGGGAGGCCAGGAGGATGGCCAGCAGGGTGATGTAGGCGGTGCTGACGATGGTGGAGAAGATGCCCCCGGCCCGGCCCATGTCATGGGGCTCCTGAAAGAGGAAAGCGGCAGTGACGTGGGGCAGGCCCTTGATGGAGATGTCCACGATAATGAATATCAGGATTAACAGGGTAAACCCGGTCAAGGTCCAGAGCAGGGCTTTGGCCAAAGTCTGGGTTATGCGAGGATCTAAACGCACGTTTTTGCCGGTTTCCTTTTTAAAATTGAGCCACCGTCACAGGCTGGAAAGCCTGTGCCACCAACTTTCTCGTTAAGGAATCTACACTTTCTCATGCCTTTTCACCGAAGACCAAAAGACCAAAGACCAAAGACCGAAGACCGAAAACCGCCTTGTCACCTTCGCCGGGTGATGAGAGTAGCGCTGAGGTTAAGGATCATGATGATGACAAAGAGCACGATGCCCGTGGCAAAGAGGGCTTCCCGGTGGCGGCCGGCGGCGTAGCCCAGTTCCAGGGCGATGTTGCTGGTGAGAGTGCGCACCGGGGCCAGGACGGAGGTGGGGAGCTTCAGGGCGTTGCCCGCCACCATGATCACCGCCATGGTCTCCCCCACGGCCCGGCCCATGCCCAGGATGATGGCGGTGATGATGCCCGAGGAAGCCGCGGGCAGCACCACCCGCCGCACCGTCTGCCACCGGGTGGCCCCCAGGGCGATGGAGCCCTCCCGGTAAAGCTGGGGCACCGCGGTGAGGGCGTCAATGGAGATGCTGATCACCGTGGGGAGGATCATGATCCCCAGGATGAGGGAGCCCGCCAGCAGAGACAGCCCGGGACCGCCCAGATATATGCGGATCAGGGGAACCAGCCAGATTACCCCCAGAAAGCCGTACACCACCGAAGGAATGCCGGCTAACAGCTCCAGGGTGGGTTTGAGAATCCGTTTCAGGCGTTCCGGGGAGAATTCCGCCAGGGTGATGGCGCCGGCCAGACCCAGGGGCACCCCCAGGACCATGGCGCCCAGGGTCACCAGGATGGAGGACACAATCATGGCCAGGATGCCGAAATGGCCCTTGGTGGGCGCCCAATGGCTGGAGGCGACGAAATCTTTCAGACCGGTATGCAGAATCAGGGGCAGGCCTTCCAGAAAGATGAAAAAAGTGATGAGGGCCAGAGAACCGATGGAAGATAGGGCCAGGAAAAACAGCACCCGCTCGACGAATTTCCCCCGACCCATTATTCCACCATCCCTACCAGGCCCTCGGCTTCCAGGAGGCTTTGCCCCGGGGCGCTCAACACGAAGTCCACAAATTCTTTGGCAGGCCCGCCAGGGGTCATCCGGGCCACCAGGAGGAAGCGGCGCACCAGCTTGTAAGCATGGGTTTTGATGTTGTCCCGGGAAGGAGTGATGCCGTCAATGGCCACAGCTTTCACCCGGTGGTCCACCAGCCCGGCGGAGATATATCCCAGGGAGTGGGGATCGCCGGCCACGATTTCCCTAACCGAGCCGTTGGAGTCCTGGACCAGGGCCGCGGGGGTGATTTCCTGCTGGGCCATCACCATGCTCTCAAAGGCTTCCCGGGTGCCGGAGCCTTCCTCCCGGGTAATGAGGTGGATGGAATGGGGAGGAAGTCCGAGGCTGCGCCAGTCGGTGATTTTTCCGGTGAACAGGGCCCGGAGGTCCTCCAGCCGCAGGTTGGTCAAGGGGTTGGAGGGATGCACAATAACCGCGATGCCGTCATAGGCGATGGGAATCTCCAACAGGTGCTTTTCCGCGGGCACCAGTTCCCGGGAGGAGGCGCCCAGGTCACAGGCGCCATTGCTCACGGCGTAAATACCGGCGCTGGAGCCGCCGCCCTGGACATCGATGCGCATTTGGGGATGCTGTTGCATGTAAATTTCCGCCAGTTTTTCCGCGAAGGGCTGCACCGAGGTGGAGCCGGCCACGACCAGGGAGTGCTGGGCGCCGGTCTTGCCGGGCTGGCAGCCGCCCAGAGCCGCCAGGAAAATCAGACCGCCCACAAGTCCCATAAGAGACAAGAGATGGCCCGGGGCGGTCAGATTCGCGCTATCGCACCATCGACTTAACATGATTGAAATCTATCCGGAGGAAATCCTGGCAGGGTCCCGTGCTATTATGGCAACATGGCCGCCAACCGCAACCCCAAAAGAAGTTAGTCCTATTATAACAGGTTATAATGGTGGGGGAACGGAAAAATGGGGTTTCAGGTTTTAGGTTTCAGGGGGCAGGGGGCAGGGGGCAGGGAATAGGGCAGGGGCGCGGGGCTTGTGAGCAGTAAAGCAGAGAGCACGAAAAAAACCGAAAACAGGAAACATAAAAAAACAGCAAACAGGAACATGAGCATCCCTCAGCCTTCCTTAAACTTTCGGGAGCAGCGGCGCTTCGAGCAGTTCGCCCGGGACCTGGTGCGCTTGCCGGGTCCGGGGGAGGAGCCTGGGGCCCATTTGCTTCCCGAGGCTCAATGGGCGGAATTGCTCAGCCAGGCGGAGGACCAGGACGCCTGGCTCATGGGCCTGTCCCAGGCCACCGGAGTCTATTTCTTCCCGTCTCGGGAATGGGTGGCCCGCCTGGTGCGATATTTGAAGCTGCTGGGGGTGGGGCGTCTG
>VGSO01000274.1 GCA_016874945.1 Deltaproteobacteria bacterium | reverse complement strand
TGGACATGAAAGACGGCCAAGTAGTTAAAGGCATCAATTTCATTAAGTTGCGGGATGCCGGTGATCCGGTGGAAAATGCCCGGTTTTATGAACAGGAAGGGGCGGACGAACTGGCGATGTTAGACATTGCCGCCACCGTGGAAAATCGCAAGACCCGCCTGGAGTGGGTCAAGAACGTGTCCTCGATGATCAGCATCCCTTTGACCATGGGCGGCGGTATTTCGACCTTGGAGGATATTGACTTGGTGCTTGCAGTCGGCGCGGACAAGATTTCCATGAATAGCGCTGCAGTAAAAAACCCTGATCTGGTTAGCCAGGCAGCCAAAGCCTACGGCGCCGCCAGGGTGACTATCGCCATCGACGGCAAAAGGAATGCGGCCATGCCTTCGGGTTTTGAGCTGGTGATTGCCGGGGGCACGAAGCCCGAGGGGCGGGATGCGGTGGCCTGGGCGAAAGAATGTCAGGAACGGGGCGCCGGCGCTATCTTGCCCACCAGTATGGATGGCGACGGCACCCAGTCTGGATATGACCTGGAATTTACCAAAGCTATTTCGGATGCGGTGACCGTGCCGGTGATTGCCTCGGGAGGAGCCGGTAAGCTGGAACATTTTTATGAGGGAGTAACCAAAGGCGGCGCCCAAATCTTATTGGCGGCTTCGGTCTTTCACTATCGCATTTTCAGCATCCGGCAGGTGAAAGAATACCTGCGAAACAAGGGATTGCTGGTTATTCTTTAAAATTCCTGATTCCCATGGCTCCGACATGATTGGGCACGGCAGACGAGTAGGCCCTTTACGCGTTTGTATACTAGCGAAACCCGACACAGACGACGAGCCCCTTGGAAAGAGCATTGCTTCTATTCTTGGCACTATGGAAAGGCAAGGCCTTGGACATCGGCATGATGCCAAACCAAAGAGGGTCCCGACCGGTTGGTGGACACGGGCCGCATAAACTGCCGCCACACTGAGCCCGCCGGTGCTTGGCCGGGCACCATCTCCTGGCAGTTCCCTTCTTTATCGTGGCGCTTGCCGGCAGGCTTGACTGAGGTGGATCATTCTTGAATAAGAAATTTTTCCTCGGCAACCTCCAATTCAAGGTAATGCTGCTGTTCGTCGCCATTGCCCTGGCGCCCCTTGGGGTAATGGGTGCGTTTGCCCTCAAGACTGCAGAAGAACTCATCATAAACATGGTCAGGAACCAGATTGAACACGTCGCGGTGGACAAAGCCACTTTATTGGAAAGGTGGATTTCGGAGCGCAAAGCTGACCTGGAGGTTATAGCCGGCTCCTCTATTCTGGGATCGATGGACCGTCAACAGATTATGCCCTTCCTGGAACTGGTGAGAGACCGGTACAAGGTCTACAGCGAGGCTATCGTCGTCTCTCAGGAAGGCAACATTGTTTATGCCAGCTCTCCCAAAACCTCCGACCCCCGGATGAAAGAATGGTTCAAGGACTCTTTGGCAGGCAAACCGTACATGTCCGATATCGGTTTCGACCCCGAGCAGAAGGAGTCTTTTTTTTGGATATCCACTCCGGTGTCGGACGGCTCGGGGGCGGTCAAAGGGACCGTATGCGCCAAGGTCGGCACCAACGTTATCCTTTCCATGGTCTTGCGCCTATCCCTGGGTGAGACGGGAGAATGCTATCTGGTGAACCGGGAAGGCACTTTTCTGGCGCATAAAGACCCCAAGAGAATACTCACCGAAAATATCGCCCAGTCGGAGAGCTTCAAGAACATCTTCAGCGCCGGGGAGCCCAGGATCACTTACATCGATTATCGGGGCATAGAAGTCTTGGGAGCCTCGGCAAGAGTGGGAGGAACCGGCTGGTCTCTGGTTGTTGAACAGGATAAAGATGAGGCCTTCGGCGGCGCCGCCCGGTTGAAGGCTTACATTTTTCTGGTGGCGGGATTGTCCGCCGGCGGCGCCCTGTTCTTAGCCTGGCTGCTGTCCCATTACGTGGTCAACCCGATTCGGCGGCTGAGCCTGGCCGCCGACTTTCTGGCCCGGGGTGAATTCGACCGGGCCAATATTAAACTCAATCGGGCGGACGAGATCGGGGTGCTCTATGATGCCTTTGGAGACATGGCCAGAAAACTCCAGGACCGGCAGCAAAAGCTGGAACAGCGGGTGGTTCTGAAGGAGTCGGAATTGGAGGAAACCGGGGTGAAACTGAAAGAGAGCCAGCAAGCGGCCGTCCGCTCCCAGCAATTGGCCTCTTTGGGGCGGCTGGCTTCCGGGGTGGCCCATGAGATTAGAACTCCTCTCACCTCGCTGAAACTGTTTTTGGAATCCGTGGAGAGCGAAATCGCCATATCAGCCGACTATGAGGAAGATTTCCAGGTAGCCATGAACCAGATCAAGCGGATGGAGGCCACCATCAATCGTTTCCTGGATTTTGCCAGGCCGCAGGATCCCATTTTCTCCTTAATAGAAGTAAGGGAACTGATCGAGGAGTCGCTGCTGGTGATCGGACCGAAAGCCAGGAAGCAGGAGACCATTATCCAAAAGTCCATCAGTAGCGCTCTGCCGAAGATCAAAGGGGATAGAAAACAGCTGGCGGAAGCGCTGTTGAACGTGCTGGTGAATGCCCTCGAGGCGGTGGCCAAGGGGGGCAAACTCAGCATTGCCGCCGACCTCGCGGAGTTACCGACCGCGGCTGGGCTGCGAACGTGCATCCGAATTGATATTGGGGATACGGGACCTGGTATAATGGAAGAGAATGTTCCCAGGCTGTTCGACCCGTTTTTCACCACCAAAGCAACCGGCGCCGGGCTGGGCCTATCCATTGTCCGCAGCACTATCCAGAGACACGGCGGGGAAGTTATGGTGCAAAGCATCGCTGGTGAGGGGACGACGTTTTCGCTTCTCATCCCGTTAGATGCAGAACCGATGCTCGGGGAAGATGGAAAAAATACTGATAGTTGACGATGACGAAGGCCTGGTGCACTTTCTGGAGCGCTTTTTCGTAAAGCAGGGATACGGCGTCCAGGCCTGCAACAGTGGTCAGGCAGCCCTGGAGGCGATGGCCAACGAACAATTCGATTTGATCCTGCTGGATTACAAGATGCCCGGATTAAATGGCCTGGACACCTTAAGAGAAGTCCGCCGATCGCAAGTTAAAACCCCGGTCATCATCATGACCGCTTACGGCACCACGGATACCGCGATTGAAGCCATGAAGCTGGGGGCGTACGACTATCTGCTCAAACCCTTTGACCGCGAGGAATTGCAGCGCATCGCCTCCGACGCCCTGGAGGTGAACCGCCTCATGAAGGAAGGGGTCAGTTTCCCCGGTCACGTCTGTCGGCCGGCCACCTCCCCCAAGGGCATGGTAAAAATCGTCGGCAATCACCGGCGGATGCAGGAAGTTTACAAGCTCATCGGCCAGGTCGCCGATAAGGATGTGACTATTCTAATTACGGGTGAAAGCGGAACCGGCAAAGAATTAGTGGCCAGGGCGATCTATCACCATAGCCACCGGAAGGATAAGCCGTTTTTGACCATCAACTGCGCCGCGTTTCCGGAGACCTTATTGGAGAGCGAATTGTTCGGGTATGAGCGGGGCGCGTTTACCGGCGCGGAACGCACCCACATCGGCAAGTTCGAGAGATGCCAGGACGGCACGATGTTCTTTGATGAAATCGGGGACATGGCGCTCTCGACCCAGGCCAAGGTGTTACGCGTGCTGCAGTACGGCGAGTTTGAAAGGGTCGGCGGCAAAGAAAAAATCCAGGTCAATGTGAGGATCATTGCCGCCACCAACAAGAATCTCGAAAAGGAAGTGGACCAGGGTCGATTCCGAGAAGACCTCTATTGGCGGCTTAAGGTTATTTCCATTCAACTGCCGCCCCTGAGAGATCGGCCGGAAGACATTCCACCATTGGTCGAGTATTTCGTAAGTCGCTTTAGCGAGGAATATCAAACCCCTATCCGGTATGTTGCCGATGCCGCCATGCAGAAGCTGCAATCCCAATCCTGGCCGGGCAATGTCCGAGAACTGGAAAATTGCATAAGACGCGCCGTGTTGTTGTCTTTGGGAGACGTAATCCTGGAAGAACACCTGAAACTCGAGTTCGACCAGCAGGACCTGTCCAATGGCAGCCAGTTAATGGCAAACATCGATAAAAAGTTGGACGAGCTCATTCCTGACATCCTTCGCCTTTCCGGCGAGAAGACCCATGCCAACGTCATCGACATGGTGGAAA
>VGSO01000273.1 GCA_016874945.1 Deltaproteobacteria bacterium | reverse complement strand
ATCCCCGCGGCGGGGCTTATAACCAGGGAGCCCCCCAGATAGAAAAAACTCCATGGAAAAGGTAAGCTGAACTTGATAAATAATACCATTTTCTCTTTCAAGTGCAACAAACTTAATCTGTATCTTATTGATAATCCGTGATTATATTTACCGAAAACCGAAAACCGAAAACGGTATAAGGTGGGGGGAAACCGTTTTCTGTCGGCAAAGGGGTTTTTTAGACTGGATAGGGATTAATGGAACATTTCTTGTTTGGAGCCATTCAAGAAGCCCTCTAAATGTTTGACCTCCTCAAACTCCTAGTGGGCGATGATAGGCTCTCCGGACTGCTCGGCGCGGCCGCGGCTAGCAGTTAGGGGATAAGTCACGGTATCTTCCGGGCTAGGCTTTGAAATTCCTGCTTTTTTTCTCTTAAAAGTATTAATAGGCCTATTATAAATATTGCCCCAAACCCTCCCAAGATGATTCCCATGCAAAATGCGATCTTAGTCTGGATCATGGTTCTATCTGCCTTGTTTAAAAATTAAGCGCCTAATTGGTTCAAATCAATGGGTAAAAGTACCTATTTTCATAAGGAAAAGTACCTATTTTCATAAGGAAAAATACCTATTTCATAGGCAAAATTAATTTTTGGGTTATTGGATCTCCGCTCTAAAAAAACTTTAGCGCTTATCCGTAGTCCCAGTTCCACCCATACCTACTTTCGGCAGTGGGAAAAGGCCCGGGTATTTCTGGCCATCGGGCGAGCTGTTATTGGCGAAATTATGCTGTGGGGATTTTTAATACATAAAGGGTCGTCAAATCTTTAATTCCTTTGAGGTGGGTTTGAAAGCTCCGTGCCAGGGGCCAGCCTTCTCCCCCGTGGCGGAAAACTTCTTCGGAGACCGCCACTTCCCCGCCGTGGGCCACGCCCTGGATGCGATGGGTCAGGTTGACCGCGGCGCCGATGATGCCGTATTTGGCCCGGCTTTGGGACCCGATGTTGCCCACCACCACTTCTCCGGCATGGAGGCCGATGCCTATCTCCAGGGGCGGGGCTTGCGGCTCGGAGGCGTTTTCCGCCGCTACGGCCGCCTGCATCTCCAGGGCGCACCTCACCGCCAGCTCCACCTTGGGGGCCAGGGGGCCGTCCAGGGGATCAAAGAAGGCCAGGATGGCGTCGCCCAAAAAGTCCACGATGATGCCCCGGCGCTTTTGGATGATGTCGATCATCCGGGAGAAATGGCGGTTCACCAAGTGGATGGTGGCCTCGGGGCTCAAGGTTTCCGCCAGCGGGGTGAAGCCCCGGATATCTGAGAATAAAATCACCACCTCCCGTTTCTGCCCCCCCATCCGGGCGGCTTCCGGCCGGCTCAAGAGCTCCCGGGCGATTTCCGGGTCCACGTAGCGGCCAAAGGTGTTGGTGATAAAATCCCGTTCCTGCAATCCGGCCACCATCTCATTAAAACTCCGGGTTAATTGGCCCACTTCATCCCGGGAGGTCACCGGCAGGGGTTCGCCGTATTCTCCGTGGGCCACCTGGGCCGCCCGCCGGGAGATGAGGCGCACCGAAGAGATCAGGGGGGCGGCGCCCAGGCGGATGAGCAGCAAAATTACCGCCAGACAAAGGATGCCGCCCCCCAAGTAATAAAGGCGAAAACGCAGAATGGGAGCCATTATCCGGCTGCCCTGAACATGTAGCATGATGGCCCAGGGCGCGGCGTGCAGGCGGTAAAACCCCACCACTTCATCCGGCGTGTAACCGCGCCCTACTATGGTGTCAAAGGGCCGCTCTTTCATGGCCTGGAGCATGGCCAACTCCAGGGGATCTTGGGTCTCCCCCAGGCAGTGCCGGGTTTTCATGGCGGGGGCGCTATGAGCCAGGAAATAACCCTCCTGGCTTACCAGACAGGCCATCTGGGTTTGCATCCAGCCGGTGGTGAGGATGTCTTTCATCAAGTAATCGTAGGCCACGGTCACATCCAGGCGGCCAACAATTTTGCCAGCCCCATCTAAAAGATCACCCTGGAGCACGAAGGAATCCCGTCCCGGCTCATACTTATAGGTTATGGGGGAGATTCCGGCCAGGGGGAGATACCCTTCAGGGCCCTCCGGCCAGGTCAACTCCACCTTGGACCCCCCGCCTTGCTGTCGCAACTGCTCTAAAATCCAGTCCCGGGTGGCGGCGCTATCGGCCTTGGCCAGGGCCTCCATCCACTGCACGGGAACGTGAATACGCATATCTATCTGATGGGCGGCGCGCTCCATGCGGAGAACGGCGACTTCCTGCCATTCCTGTAAGAGGCTGTCTTGTATGAAGAAATAACCGTAGAGGCCGGCGCCGGCCAGAAACAAGCCCACCGGCGCCAACAAGAGAACGAAGAGCTTTCTTTGCAGGCTTTTAAACTTGAGCATGGTTCTTTCGCCCCCAGGAGGGCTGCTGGCGCATCAGCCAATAATCAAGGTGAACTTTATAGTAAAATTAACGCCTTGCCTCTCCCGTTTCAACCCCCCCGAACATCCGGCGGTGCCGAAAGGCTTTCGAGGCAGGGGCTAATGGCGCATACCTGCTTTAAGTTTAAACAATTAGCGGGGTGGCCTAATGGGCCAACCCGCCTGAACTTTTCCCCCGCCGGTTTGCCTCGCTTCCATGCCGCCCGCTATTTCCCCACCCGGAAAAAAACGAGGGGCTGCTTCCAGTCGAAGCCCACCCCCTTATCTTCGGAAATCATTAGATTTAAGTGCTCCGAGGTGAGCTTCTCGAGAACCACGTCACCCCCTTTTTCCACCTGGCCGGGAAGCACGCCGGTTTGAACCAGTTTTTTGAAATACTCCGGGGCCGGGGTCCATATGATGATCTGGCCGTGGTCGTTCTTAACCAGACCCCAAAGGTAGGGAGCGGAACCCTCCCTGGCTTTGACGTTCCCCAAGGTCCATGCACCGGCTTCCCGCAACTCAATCTGATAGGACTCCAGCACAAAGCTGCCGCCCTTCTCTTCCACCCATGCCACCTGCAGCACTCCCTTGCGGGGATCCGTCACCTTAATCTTTATGGGATGGTCCTTGTGGATCCACGCTCCGCCCCACTCATCCGGGGACACCTCCTTGGGACGCTCTCCCACCGGCTCCACCGAGGCCACGACCGCGCAGCCGCAAATGGCCGCGGCTAATAGAACTGCCCAACATACTCTTGACCGGAGCAGCATCCTTTCCTCCTTTCCGGCAAAGGTTAACTTGCCAATGCCGCGGCGGTTTTATCTGTCTCCCACGTTCATCAGCAGGAGTCTGGGAGCCAGCCGTTTAAATTATTCCGCGGCGGCCCCCAGAAACATCTGGGCCACTCTGCCCTTCTCGAAGGAAAAAATTAAACCGCCATAAACGGATCCCGCCACAAATTGCCCTTCCTGGCTCATTTCTTTATCCTGGTATGGTCCATAAGCTTTCATGACCTCCTGCTCCGGGTCGCCGATGCCAATGCCTCTCTTGGTTTTAAGAGGACTCGGCTTCTTAGCGGTAATAGACAATACCTTTTTTGCTCCCCCTTTTCGCCCTGAACCCATATTCAGGGAGATTCCGCAATCGGGATAATCCCATTTTTGAACAAATTCGCCGGTGGCCGCCCAAAATTCTTCTTTACCTTTTTTCAGCTTGCAGGGAATTTTGGTTTTGACTTCTTTTTCAGTAAGACCCAACAAGCGCAAATCGCCTATCTGCTCCTCTTTAAGGAGGGCGAACATGTCAGGCTTATCGTCCGCGGCGGCAAACGCGCCAGAGGCCAACCCGGCCACGAGCAGCAGGCCATAGAGCAAAGAATAACGCGGCATATAACACCCTTCCGCTCATTTTAAAGCCATTTCTTTCAAGCAATCTTGCCGGTTCACTGAATTTCAATCCAAATGACCTGGGTAAAATTAATAACTTATTAAAAATACCTTGAATCCGATGAGGCTCTTGCAAAATTATGTAGCCGCAGGCTTCAGCCTGCGCCCGCACAGGCTGGAAAGCCTGTGCTACCGGATATTTCTTTGGGCAACATGGGAAAAATCGCAGCCTCAAAATGAATTTTGCAAGAGGCTCTTCAGAAACTTTTTAATATATAAGACAACTTGTTAAAATATCTAAATTAAATAGTAACATATTAATATTATGCTATTTTTTCACAGGTTAGCAAGCCTTTACCACCAAGTTCGTGGTATTTATGTGAATTATCCAGTTTAGGATAGAGTCAATTAGAA
>VGSO01000272.1 GCA_016874945.1 Deltaproteobacteria bacterium | reverse complement strand
GCGCTTCGGGGTGGAACTGGACCCGGCCAGCGAGGTCATCACCCTCATCGGCTCCAAGGAGGGCATCGCCCACCTGCCCTTGGGGATCAACAGCCCCGAGGACGTGAACCTGGTGCCCAGCCCGGCCTACCCGGTCTATCAGATGGGGACCCTCTTTGCCGGGGGGCACAGCCATTTCATGCCCCTGACCCGGGAAAACGGCTTTCTGCCCAATCTGCATGACGTTGACCCCCTGACGGCCCGGGACGCCAAGGCCATGTTCTTCAACTACCCCAACAACCCCACCGCGGCGGTGGCGGATAAGGATTTTTTCCAGCAGGTGGCGGAGTTCTGCCGGGAGCACCGGATCATCGCGGTGCACGACGCGGCCTACACCGAGCTGGCCTTCGACGGCTATCAGCCGCCCAGCTTTCTGGAGGCGCCCGGCGCCAAAGACGTGGGCATCGAATTCCATTCGCTTTCCAAGACTTACAACATGACGGGCTGGCGACTGGGCATGGCGGTGGGCAACAAAGACGTGCTGGCGGCCCTGGGGAAAATCAAGAGCAATATTGACTCCGGGGCCTTCGACGCCATCCAGATCGCCGGGGTGGCGGCCCTGGATTCGGACCAAAGCTGCGTGGCCCAAAACTGCCGCGTCATCCAGGAGCGCCGGGATATTCTGGTGGACGGCCTGAAAAAACTGGGCTATGACGTGGACAAGCCCAAAGCCACCTTTTATGTGTGGATGCCGGTGCCCCCGGGCATGACTTCCATGAGCTTCGCCGGCCACCTGCTGGAGCAGGCGGGCATCGTGGTCATCCCCGGCATCGGGTTGGGACAGGCCGGGGAAGGTTACGTGCGCCTGGCCTTGACCGTGCCCCAGGAACGCATCGAAGAAGCCCTGGCGCGGCTGGCGAAGATGGGGTGAATGGGTGAGGGGTGATTGATGTGGGTGGAGTCCCGGGGGACATTTTTTGTAAGGGTCCCCCGCCCTCCCCCCTTACATCCCCCCTCCCAACCCCCTATAAGTTTTATCAACTCGTTCCCAAGCTGCGCTTGGGAACGCAATTTTGACCCAAGCTATGCTTGGGGGATTCGGTGCAATTTTTCATAATCAATCGAGTAATAGTGCAAAGCAAAGCTTTGCATCCAAGCAGGTTCCCAAGCATAGCTTGGGAACCAGACTAGGGCGCGGCGCCAGCGCACCCGCGTTATAATGCCCTTAGGCCCTGCTGCCATAACGGAAAGATATCCGGTCCTGGCCTACATCGGGTTGGGGGCCAACCTGGGGGACCCGGCCCGGCAGATAGAGCGGGCCCTGGAACTTTTGAACGCGGCGGAAGAAGTGGAGGTGCTCCAGGTGTCTTCCCTCTACCGCAACCCGCCCCTGGGGCCGCCGGACCAGCCATGGTACGTCAACGCCGCGGCCAAGCTGCGCACCCGGCTGGCGCCGGAGGAACTGATGCGGGCGCTGCGACAGGTGGAAAAGGCCCTGGGCCGGGTCCGGGGGGAAAAGTGGGGACCCCGGCTCATTGACATTGACCTCCTGCTTTATGGGGGCGATATTATAACCGGGCCGGAGCTTACCATTCCCCACCCGGAGATGCACCGCCGGGCCTTTGTCCTGGTCCCGCTGGCGGAAATCGCCCCCCAGGCCTGGCATCCGGTGCTGAAAAAGACCGCGGCCGAACTGGCCACTGAGCTTAACCCGACTGATAGCATAGCCCTGGAGCGCCTGGAGATGCAGGGACAGCCCGACCCCCCGAAAACCGAAAACCGAAAACCGAAAACGGATTAACAACCATGTCACGCATCCTTTTAGGCCTGCTGGTGGGCATCCTGGGTTATCTGGTGGTCAAGAAGGTGGGCCAGGCCCTGGGCCTGTGGCCCACGCCGCCCACCCCCCTGGACCGGGAAGGCCAAGAGCCGGACGTCCTGGTCCAGGACCCGGTGTGCCAGACCTATATTCCCCGGAAAGAGGCGCTGAAAACGGAAAAAGACGGCAAGGCTTATTTTTTCTGCTCCGAAGGGTGCTTAAAACGCTTCCGCCGCGGCGGCGGCGCCTGAAATTGAGAACTATGCAAAAATCATCTTGTAATTCTGAGCGAAGCGAAGAATCTAGATTCTTCGGTCGCTTCGCTCCCTCAGAATGACAAATCAGGTCGCTTTTCCCAAGGTTTCAAAACTTCATAGAATTAAGAGGTATTCATGAAATTCTTTATTGACACCGCCAACCTGGAGGAGATCCGGGAAGCCCACAGCCTGGGGCTGGTGGACGGAGTGACCACCAACCCGTCGCTGTGCGCCAAAGTGGGGGTCTGCACCCCCGAGGGATTTAAAAACCATATCCGCACCATCTGTGAGATCGTGGAAGGGCCGGTGAACGCCGAAGTGGTGGCGGTGGAGGCCCAGGCCATGGTGGCCGAAGCCCGGGACCTGGCCAAGATTCACGAGCAGGTGTCGGTGAAAGTCCCCATGACTCCCGACGGCCTCAAAGCCACCCGGATTCTGTCCGCGGAAGGCATCAGGGTCAACGTCACCCTGGCCTTCCAGCCCATCCAGGCGCTGCTCGCGGCCAAGGCCGGCGCGGCTTACGTCAGCCCCTTCATCGGCCGCCTGGACGATATCAGCCAACGGGGCATGGACATCATCGAGCAAACGGTGACCATTTTTGAAAATTACGGCTACGACACGGAGATCATCGTGGCCTCGGTGCGCAATCCCGTCCACGTCCTGGAGGCCGCCATGACCGGAGCGGACATCGCCACCATCCCCTTCGGGGTTTTGATGCAGCTCATGAAACATCCTCTGACGGACGCGGGGCTCAAGAAGTTCCTGGAGGATTGGGAAAAGGCCGGCAAGTGTTGATATGGAGCCGTTGACGGACAAATTCTGGAACCTGCCCAACCTGTTGACCGGGGCGCGGATCGCCGCCATCCCGCTGCTGCTGGTATTGCTGAGCTTTTCCGGACCCCTGCCCAGCTTCCTGGCCGCGGTCATCTTTCTTTTGGCCGGGGCCACGGACTTCCTGGACGGATTCCTGGCCCGGCGCCACCAGATGGTGAGCCGGTTGGGCAAAATCATGGACCCCCTGGCGGACAAACTCCTGGTGTCCGCGGCCCTTATCATGCTCATCCCCCTGGGGCGGGCGCCGGCCTGGATGGCCTTCATCATCATCGGCCGGGAACTGGCGGTCACCGGGCTCAGGGCCCTGGCCGCCGCGGAAGGCATCATGCTCAACCCGGACCGCTGGGGCAAGGCCAAGACCCTGGTGCAAATGCTGGCCCTCACCTGCCTTATTTTGCACTACCCATACCACGCCCTGGACTTCCAGCGGGTGGGCATGGCCTTACTGTGGCTGGCCCTGGTCATCACCCTGGTTTCGGGGGTGGGATATTTTCAAACTTTCTTACGCCAATATCCCGCCGGTGGTCTTGACAAAAACTGATTCCTGGGGGAAATTTATACAATACTTTTTTCGGAGGACTTATCTTTGGCAACCAGACATCTTTCGGCCTTGAAACGGGCCAGACAGAATAAAAAGCGCCGGCTGCGCAATATGAGCCGCAAAACCCGGGTCAAGGGCATGGTGCGGGAAGTGCGCGCCGCGCTGACCCGGAAAAACCTGGAAGAAGCTACCGCGGCCCTGGAAAAAGCCACGCCGGTCATCGCCCGGGTGGCCGGCAAAGGCGCCCTCCACTGGCGCACCGCAGCTCGGAAAATTTCCCGCCTGACCAAGCAAGTCAACGCCTTAAAGAACGCCTAGCACACAATATTTGCCAGGGGCGGCTGGGAGTGCGCCTGAACCGGGGCGGACCAACAGCTTCGCCCCGGGTGTGGTTTTATGGCCTGGGGACCGGTCCATCAGCAGTAGTGCCGGCTTTCCCACCGGGGTATTACATTTTTGGATTTTCAGTTTTCCATTAAAATATGTAATAGGGTTAGTTAGCGAGTGGGTTTTACATTTGAATGTGAAACCGGTGTAACCGTTCCCTGCCCCCCCCACTACTTCGCCCCCACTCCCAAATTTTTCTAGATTTTTTTCTTATTTATTGACATCTCCTATTTAGGTTGTATATATTGCTTAGCTATATACGATAATACTAAGGCGGCGCCGGTTTATATTCTCTTTAACATTCGAGCCTCTTGCAAAATTCATTTTGAGGCTGCGATTTTCCCATGTTGCTTAAAGAAATATCCGGTAGCACAGGCTTTCCAGCCTGTGCCGGCGCAGGCTGAAGCCTGCGGCTACATAATTTTGCAAG
>VGSO01000271.1 GCA_016874945.1 Deltaproteobacteria bacterium | reverse complement strand
CAACGGCAAACGCATCTTCCGCATGGCGCCTTTGCACCACCACTTCGAATTGAAAGGCTGGCCGGAGCCTAAGGTTATTGTCCGGTTTTGGATTATTTCCATTGTCTTGGGGTTGTTGTCTTTGAGCGCCCTAAAATTACGGTGAGGCGGCCATGATAGACAGAGATACCGAGAGCACCGAATTGCGCACGGTTTTCTATGTATTGCTATGCACCCTGGGCGTCTCCCTGGCTAAATACATTTTATGGATACGTTAAGTTGCGGTTGGATTGAAAAAAATTATGGACCTGAAAGGGAAAAATATCCTGGTAGTGGGTCTGGCCCGGACGGGCGCGGCCCTGTGTCGCTTCTTGAAGGCAAGGGGCGCCCGGGTGACGGTCACCGATCAGGCCCCGGCCGCGGACCTGGAAGGTTTTCGCCGGGAAATCGCCGGGCTGGGGATTACCGAGGAACTGGGGGTCCCCCAGCCGCGGTGGCCGGGGTACGACCTTATCCTGCCCAGCCCCGGGGTGCCGCCGGAAGCGCCGTGGCTGGAGGCGGCCCGGCGGGCCGGCGTCCGGGTGTGGGGCGAGCTGGAGCTGGCCAGTCATTTTCTCACCCTGCCGGTGTACGCGGTGAGCGGCACCAACGGCAAGACCACCACTACGACGCTGTTGGAAGAGTTGCTAACCGCTTCCGGAATTAAATGCCTGGTGGGGGGAAATATCGGCACGCCCTTGATTTCCCTGCTCCCCCGCCAGGATGAGGCGGACAGCCTGGTCATCGAAGTGAGCAGCTTCCAGTTGGACACCGCGCCCAGTTTTCATCCCCAGGCCGCGGCCTTGCTGAACATCACTCCGGACCACCTGGACCGGTATCCCGACTTTGCCGGATATGCCGCTTCCAAGGCTAATCTCTTCCGGAACCTGGGGCCCGGCGACCTCAAAGTCCTCAACGCCGACGACCCCCGGGTGGCGGCCCTGGGGCCCGGGCCGGGTAGGACTTATTATTTTTCCATGGAACAAAAAATATCCCCAGGGGCCTGGGTGGAGGGGGGCGAGGTCAGGGTGCGGCTGGAGTCGGGACTGGAAGAAATATTTCCGTTAACGGACATCCGCCTTCCCGGGCGCCACAACCTGGAAAACGTCATGGCGGCGCTCTTGCTGGCCCTGGATGCGGGAGCCGCGGCCGCGGCCTGCCGGGAGGTCCTGGCCCGGTTTCCGGGTCTCCCCCACCGCCTGGAGTGGGTGGGCCGGGTGGGCGGGGTGGATTTTTACGACGATTCCAAGGGGACCAACGTGGGGGCGGTGGCCCAATCCCTGGCCTTTTTCCACCGCCCGGTGGTCCTCATCGCCGGAGGCCGGGACAAGGACAGCGACTTCAGCCTCCTGTCCCGCCCCATCCGGGAGCACGTCAAGGCCCTGGTCTTGATGGGGGAGACCCGGGACCGGCTCCGCCAGGTGTGGGAAGGCCTGGCCCCGGCATACCTCGCCCGGGACATGGCCGAGGCGGTTATCCAGGCATACCGGCTGGCGGCCCCGGGGGATGTGGTGTTGCTGTCTCCGGCTTGCGCCAGCTTCGACATGTTTAAGGATTATGCCCAACGGGGGGAGGCGTTTCAACGAATCGTGGGGGAGTTGAAAGATGCAGCTACGGACTGAATACGCGGCGGGAACGGTCCATTACGACCATATTCTCCAGACCACCGCCTTCACCCTGGCGGGCCTGGGACTGGTGGTGGTATTCAGCGCCAGCAACGTCATGGCCCAGAGCCAGTACGGCGACGCCTATTATTTCGTCACCCGCCAGTTTATTTACGCCATCCTGGGGGTGGGCGCGCTGTGGCTGGGCCGGCGCATCAATTACCACAACTACAAGCGCTACGTTTATCACATCCTTATCCTTTGTCTCATAGGTCTGCTTTTGGTCTTCGTGCCCGGCGTCGGCGCCCGGGTCCGGAGCGCCGCCCGTTGGGTGCGGCTAGGACCGCTGACCGTGCAGCCTTCGGAGTTCGCCAAGCTGGGGGTGGTCCTGTTCCTCGCTTATTCCCTGGCCCGGAAGCAGGAGAAGATGAAATATTTCGCCATCGGGTTCCTGCCCCACATGCTGGTGGCCGGGCTGTTTATCGGCCTCATCGGCAAGGAGCCGGACTTCGGCACCGCCATTACCCTGGGGGTCATTGTTATTACCATGCTGTTCGTGGGGGGAACCCGGCTCACCCATATCCTCCTGGCCTTAACCGGCGGGGGAGCCTTGGCCGGGCTGATGGTCATGAAAGACCCCAAAAAATTCGCCCGATTCCTCTCCTTTATTGACCCCTGGAAGCACGGCCAGGATGTGGGTTATCAACTGAAGCAGTCCCTGCTGGCCATCGGCTCCGGCGGCCTGACGGGTCTGGGGCCGGGCCACAGCCGGACCAAACTCTTTTACCTGCCCGACGCCCACACGGACTTCATCCTTTCCATTTTTGCCGAAGAAGTGGGATTTCTGGGGATTATCCTGGTTATGGCCCTGTTCCTCATCCTGGTGTCCCGGGGCCTCTGGATCAGCCTGCGGGCGCCGGACAGCTTCGGCTCCTACCTGGCCCTGGGACTGACCCTGGTCATCGCCCTTCCCGCGGCCATCAACATGGGAGTGGTGAGCGGGTTGCTGCCTACCAAGGGTCTGTCGCTGCCCTTCTTAAGCTACGGAGGCTCCTGCCTGTTGGCCAATATGCTGGCGGTGGGGATCTTGTTAAATATCAGCAGTCAGATCAAGCGAGCGGATAAGGAGCCGCTGAGAGCAGTGGCCGGGGGCCAGTGATCAGTGATCGGTGATCAGTAATCAGTGGTCAGTGGTTAGTGGTGGAATTGCAGCTTTCAGCGGTCAGCTTTCAGCTTTCAGCTTTTTTTAAAAACCATAGCTTATACCAGTTTCTCTTTCAAGTGCAACAAACTTAATCTGTAACTTATTGATAATCCGTAATTATCTTTACCGAAAACCGAAGACCGAAAACCGAAAACCGTATTATAGCCGGCCGCGACCAGCACCTGGATGTGAAATCATGGCCCCTCCTACTCTAAACGCGAAACTCGAAACTCGAAACTCACTGACCACTGACAACTTGCGAATAGTCATCGCCGCGGGAGGCACCGGGGGGCACCTGTTTCCGGGCATTGCGGTGGCCCGGGAGTTCCAGTCCCGCCCCGGGGCCCGGGTGACCTTCCTCACCACCCCCAAGTCCGTCACCCCCCAGATCTTGGAGCGTTACGGCTTCGCCTGGGAGGCCGTCGCCGCGGAGGCCCTGAAAGGGCGGGGTCTGCTGGGGCGGCTGCAAGCCCTATTGAAGGTTCCGGGAAGCATCCGCCAGGCCCGGGCCAGACTTCTGGACCACCGGCCTCACCTGGTCTTGGGGATGGGCGGCTACGCCTCCGGGCCGGTGGGCGTGGCGGCCTGGCGCCTGGGGATTCCCCTGGCCCTGCACGAGCAGAACGCCATTCCCGGGACCGCCAACGCCTGGCTGGCCCGGATGGCCCGGCGGGTCTTCGTGTCTTTTCCCGAGACCTGCAGCTATCTGCCCCCGGACAAGGTGGTGTGGACCGGCAATCCCATTCGGGAAGAATTCTTTCGCATAAAGACCCCGCGTCCGGAGCGGCCCTTCACGGTGCTGGTCACCGGCGGCAGCCAGGGGGCGCACCACCTGAACATGGAGACATTGAAGGCCCTGCCGCGGCTGGAGGATATCAAGGAACAGGTGCACTTTCTCCATCTCACCGGGGATGCGGATTATGCGGAAGTGGAGGCGGGGTACCGGGAGAAGGGGTGGACCGCGGAAGTGGCGGCCTTCACCGGCGAGATGCCGGAGTGGATGGGCCGGGCGCATTTGGTGGTGTCCCGGGCCGGGGCCTCCACCCTGGCGGAGCTGGCCGCGGTGGGCCGGGCCGCCATCCTAATCCCCTACCCTTTCGCGGCCAACAACCACCAGGAGCACAACGCCCGGTTCCTGGCCGAGGCCGGGGCCGGGGAGATTATTTTAAATAAAGATTTTACCGGAGCGCTCCTGGCTGGTAGAATACGGGAACTGATGAGCCAACCCGGGAAGCGGGAGGCCATGGAAACCGCCGCCCGGAACCTGGCCAAACCCGACGCGGCGAAGGAGATCGTGGAGGGGTGTTTGGGGTTGATTGAAAATCACGCAAAGACGCAAGAGCCCTAAGATAAAAGATAAATGATTGAAGTGAGGAATGGAAAATAATATCACCCCCACCCCGACCCTCCCCCCTCAAGGGGGAGGGGATAAAGGAAGGCGGCCTA
>VGSO01000270.1 GCA_016874945.1 Deltaproteobacteria bacterium | reverse complement strand
ACCAGCCCCTGCCCCTGGCTTATCCCCAGCATCCGGTAATCAAGGGCGACGATCTCTGCCCCTCCATTTCCGCGGCCGCCATCCTGGCCAAGGTCCATCGGGACCGGCTTATGGAAGCCTTGCATAAGCGTTATCCCCAGTATAACTTTGCCCAACACAAAGGCTACGCCACCCCGGAGCACCTGGAAGCCTTGCGCTGCTGGGGGCCGTGCGAGATTCACCGAAGGACGTTTCGGGGGGTGAAGGAATGGGTAACCGCAGATAAACGCAGATGAACACGGATGGTTCTTCTCGTTCCCAAGCTCCAGCTTGGGAACGCAAATTTTTGCAGAAGCTCCTGCTTCGGCTCCTTGAAGGTTCCAACAATAAAGTTTTCACCAACATCTCAGAACTGAGAACTGAGAACTGGGAACTAATACTATGACCACCACCCGGCGGCAATTAGGCGATAAGGGCGAAGACCTGGCCGCCGCGGCCCTGAAAAAGCAGGGTTACAAGATCCTGGAGCGTAATTACCATACCCCTTTAGGTGAAATCGACCTCATCGCCCGGCACCAGGGCTATTTGGTCTTTATCGAAGTCAAGACCCGGAAAAGCCTGCGCTTCGGCCGCCCCGAGGAGGCGGTGACCGCAACCAAGCAGAAGCGGCTGCAGCGCCTGGCAGAGTATTATATGAAGCAAAAGCGGCTAAAGGAGCAGCCGCTGCGGTTCGATGTAGTGGCTATTACAATTCAGGACGGCGGCCCGGCACTGGAAATTATCAAGGGTGCTTTTTGAAATGAAACTATTTTGGATTGGGGTTTAATTGGTGGGGCGGGCCTCCATGCCCGCCAAACCCTGCATAACTGAGGGCCTTTAATTTATCGAATAGCCCCAGCCGGTCTATCCAGCGGGGGAGCGGCCAGGCCATCAGCTAAATGTTTCTCCCTTAGAATCGCCAGGGGAGGCGGGCGCGGAGGCCCGTGCCCCAGGTATTTTACTTCTTATAAATGACCATCGATAAAGATAGAACCGCAACCTTATATATCGTCGCCACGCCCATCGGCAACCTGGAGGACATCACTTTAAGGGCCTTGCGGGTGCTGAAAGAGGTGGACCTCATCGCCGCGGAGGACACCCGCCACACCCGGAAGCTCCTGGCCCATTATCAGATAAACACTCCCTTAATCAGCTACCACGCCCACAACCAGGCGTCCCGGGGGCCGGAGCTCATCCGGCGTCTTGAGTCCGGCCAATCCATCGCCCTGGTGAGCGACGCCGGCACCCCGGGCTTTTCCGACCCCGGCGCCGACCTGGCCGCCCTGGCCTGGGAGGCGGGCCTCAAAGTGGAGGCCGTCCCCGGCCCCGCCGCGGGGGTGGCGGCCCTGTCCATGTCCGGGTTCAAGGGCGACGTCGTCTTTGTGGGTTTTTTGCCCCGAAGCGAGGGGAAGCGCCTCCGTTTTTTCCGGGAATTGGCCAGGGAGAACCGGGTGCTCATCTTCTACGAATCCCCCAGGCGCCTGCCCCGCACCCTCCTGGAACTGGCCCAGGCCATGCCGGACCGCCAGGTCCTGGTGGTGCGGGAGCTGACCAAGAAATTCGAGGAATCCTGGCGGGGGCCGCTTCCCGAGATCGCGGCCCGGCTGGCGGGGATGGAAATCAGAGGGGAGTGCACCCTGGTGTTGTCCTGCCCCCAGGAACTGCCCCAGGCCGCGGCGCCTGACCTGGAAGCCCGCTTGATCGCCGCGGCCCAGGCCTCGGGCCTCACCGGCCGGCGGTTGGCGGACCAGGCGGCGGCGGAATTGAAACTCCCCCGGCGCCGGGTGTACCAGGCTTATCTGGACCTGAAGGCCCAGGGCAAGCTAAATTGATAATGGGACAAAAAGTGAAAAGGGGAGAAATTTTCCTTTATTTACCCCTTAACCCACTTAACCCTTTAAATTTTTATAACCTTTTCCCCTTTTGCCCTTAAAGGCTATACTTCTCCAAAACCGCTCGAACATCCGACGAAACATATTAGCATCCCGAAAATCCATGTTATATTTAACCAGATATGTCTGCGAAGAAGACCGCCATCCCCGCGGTGGTGAAAGAGCTCTGGGTGGAAAACCGCCACGGCCTCCACGCCCGGCCCGTAGCCAAGCTTACTTCCCTGGCCCAGCAGTTCGACGCGGAGATCACCCTGGAAAAAGACGGCCGCCGGGTGGACGCCCGGAATATGCTGGCGGTTCTTACCCTGGACTGCCCCCAGGGCACCCGGTTGGTGCTCAAGGCCACCGGCCCCCAGGCCAGGGAAGCGGCGTCAGTGATCGTCTCTCTGTTTGCCCGGAAATTTGAAGAGAAATGAGCCTGCAAAATATCATTCTTGAGGGGATTCCCGTCTCCCCCGGCATTATCCTGGGCCGGGCCAAGGTCTTGCGCGGCCGGGAAGGCTACCAGGTCTCCCCCCGCCTGCTTTACACCGAGGATGAGGTGGCCCAGGAACTCCAGCGCCTCCGCCGGGCGGTGGACCAGACTGCGGGCGAGTTGACCAATCACCTGGCAGAACTGCCTTCGGAGCTCAAAGAGCATTCTCACATCCTGGAGACCCACCTGATAATTCTCCGGGACCCCATGATCTTTCAGGAGACTCAGCGCCTCATCCGGGAACAGCACCTGAATAGCGAAAAAGCCCTGTACCAGGCCTACCACAAGATCAAGGAACTTTTTCAGAACATCCAGGACCCGTATATCAGGGCCCGGATCCAGGACGTGGAGGAGGTTTACCGCCGCCTGCTGGGGCATCTCGCCGGTAACGCCAGTAACCGCACCTTATCTTTTTCCGAGCCGGTGATCATCATCGCCAAGGACCTGTCCCCCAATGAAACCACCCAGATGTCCGGGTCCCCGGTTTTGGGATTCGTCACCGAACGGGGCGGCCGCACCTCCCACACCGCCATTATCGCCCAGTCCCTGGAAATCCCCGCGGTGGTGGGACTGGACAACGCCACCCTGGAGATTGGCTCCGGCGAGACCATCATCGTGGATGGCCTTACCGGCCGGGTCATCCTGAACCCCGACGCCCAAACCCTGAAAAAATACGAAGCCCGCAAAAAAGAATTTGAGACCTTCCGGGCCGAAGTGGCCCAGGGAAGCGCTCTCCCCGCGGTGACCACCGACGGCCACGCCCAACGCATTTACGCCAATATCGAGCTCCCGGAGGAAGTCTCCCTGGCCCTCAAGTACGGGGCCGACGGCATCGGCCTCTACCGCACCGAGTTCCTGTATCTGCGGCTGCGCCAACTGCCTTCGGAAGAAAACCTTTTTGAAAACTACAAGGCGGTGGTGGAGGCCATGGCCCCCCGGGAGGTGACCATCCGCACCCTGGATATCGGCGGGGATAAATTTCTCTCTCCCTTGCAGTATCCCATGGAAATGAACCCGGCCCTGGGCCTTCGGGCCATCCGTTTCTCCCTCAAGGAACAGAATATTTTCCGGACCCAGCTCAAGGCCATTCTCCGGGCTTCGGCCTTCGGCAGGATCAGGGTCATGTTTCCCCTCATTTCCAGTGTCCGGGAAATCCGGGAAGCCCGGGGGTTGCTGGAAGAGGTCAAAAAAGAACTCAAGTCCCAGGACCTCGCCTTTAACGAGCGCCTCCCCGTAGGGGCCATGATCGAAGTGCCCGCAGCCGTGACCCTGGCGTCGCTGCTGGCCCAGGAAGTGGACTTTTTCAGCATCGGCACCAACGATCTCATCCAATATGCCCTGGCCATCGACCGGGTGAATAAACAGGTGGCGGACATGTACCAGCCCCTGCACCCCGCGGTGATGCGCATGATTCGGGACGTGGTCCAGGCCGGCCGGGCCGCCCGCATTTCCGTATCCATGTGCGGGGAAATGGCCGGAGACCCCTTGTACCTCCCGGTGCTCCTGGGCCTGGGGGTGGAAGAATTCTCCATGAACGCCACCGCCATCCCGGTGATTAAAAGGGTCATCCGGATGATCTCCCTGAAAGAAGCTCGGGAGATCGCTCGCCAGGCCCTGCGCAAGGCCACGGTGGAAGAGATCAATGACTCGGTCATCCAGGACATGGACCGCCGGTTTCCGGAAATCTTCCGGTTCGGCCGCCACCTGGCCGCCCTTTAGGTGCAGTTTTCGGTTTTCGGTAAATAAAAATATCAAATCATCGGTGGCACATCGCGGCCTAAAGGCCGCAACCAAACTAAAAAAGGACCTAATTACTTTAATTAAATCAAGGTGTTACAGGCAAAATCTTCGCGAAAAAACCAGAAACTCGGATTCAGTAGCACAGGCTTTCC
>VGSO01000269.1 GCA_016874945.1 Deltaproteobacteria bacterium | reverse complement strand
ACTTCCTAGATTTCCACTTTTTACCAGCCGTCCTGACTAAGACCTTTTTCATATTGTGGGCACAGGGCAAGCTTAAAAGTCAGATGGTGGGCTTTGCGTTGCGTTAAGATGGACCGGCCCGCCACCCCCACCTCGTCCACGCGCCCACACCCAGCCGGGGAGGACCGGCAACCCCTCTGCCCACGTCCCGGCCTCGGCTCCCGCGCCCTCACATCCCTCACTTATACCGTTTTCGGTTTTCGGTCTTCGGTTTTCGGTTAAAATAAATAAGATTTATCAATAAGTTACAGGTTGAGTTTGTTGCACCTGAAAGCGGACACGGTATTACTGGCTCAGAAGGAAAACCCGGAGATTGGGACTCCTACCCCCCTGGTCAATATATAGGCCCAAGCCAAAATTCATAAATTTGACCTTAATACAATGGCTTGATGGCTGGTATCAACCAAGATGCTTCGGAAGGCTAGAGGTTGTGGGTTATCAGGTGAAATATCTCTGCTAAAGGGATTGCGGATGTGTTTCTTGGGGCAAGCGAGCCAGGATGGATTGGTAGACCTCACCAGCCACGGCCCGGAATTGCCTGGCCTCCTCCAGGGAAGGGGCCTCAGCCAAGTTGCCGTCAAACATGTAACATTTAATGGAAGTTCAAGGGGCGGGATTTCCCCGCCCGTGATTGGCGCTGCGGCATTCCTTCGGGCGGGGTGACCCCGCCCCTACCTGTTTGACGGCAACTTGGTATAAGTACCCCAGCAGAATTAAGGTCGATCTCCATTTTTGCCTCTGGCCATGCAAAGGTGAGGAGGTTTGACGTCATTCTCCGCCAGATTTGGGTTTTTTCAATCAGGGAAAATTTAATGAGGAAAAACTAAAGTGCCGATCATATTCCCAACGACGCCCCCCTACGGCTCGGGTCTGGGCCCGGCACCAGAGTTTCGGCATGATCTTTGTTTTTTCTCTTCTTCTGGAAGGTGAAGATGACAGGGCCCCGCCCCAGAAGGACCAGCTTCCACCGATGGTGGATCAGGTTACCTGACGCCAGGTCAATCCGGCGGTTCAGGGTAACGGTGCCTTATGTTGAGCAGAAGAATATTAAGGAACATTCTTTTTATCCAGATTCTTCTAACTTCGTATGCATCTCCACCCTTGATTTGGGGGGAGTCAGCGCTAAGGGTCGTCGGTCAACCTCGGGTGCAATTACAGTTCCGCATCATCATCCCCCAAATCCTCTATCTCCAAATAGGTTTAGATGAGCCCCCCCTGGATGCCCTGGCATTCAAGACTGCCAATATGCCCGGACCCCGGAAGGTCGTGACCGAACCCCAGCAGATCCCGGTGAGAGCAGCTGGTTCGCTTCCGAGGAGACAGCCCCTAGCCATGACGGTGAACTCTGCCTGCCCTGGGTCAGACGGTCCCAGGACCATCCTCTTGCAGGCTGTTTCAGGGGGGCGCACCGGGGATATGCAACCGGGGTCCTTCAGCAGCGGCGCCAACCAGAAGGTTGACTATTGGAAGGGTTCGGGGAAACGCGCCTTTTCCTTCAGTTATATCAGCAGGGAGGGACATCCGGTGGGCAATGATGTCGCCCGGGTTACCTACACCCTATCCGCTCCCTAAACATGCTTAAGACTGGGAGATGAGGATTGGGTGGCGAGCGGCATGGCGGCGCCAGCCCAGGCGCTCATTTAGTGGACAGGGGCCAATCGATGCGCCGTTTCTCCCGGGGGAAAAGTTTGAAGGTCATTCCTTCCGGAAACTTGGCAGTCAGCCGCACCGGATAGCTTTCCGGGTCCAGTTGCAGGGTATGCTCGCCGTCCACTACGTTGGGGTAGGAGTAGCGCCCCTGGGCATCCGTTTCCACCACATAACCGTCATCCAGTCGCAGCACCGCGTCCTTTATGGGCACGTCTCCGGCATCAAAGCTGCCGTTGTGGTTACGATCCTCAAAAACTATGCCGGATAAAGTGCCCACCCCCTTGAACTTTGCCTGGGGATATATGCCGAAAACCGGCGCGGCCTCCCCCCAGTAGAAGCGCCGCTCCACCCCGCTGCGCACCTCATAGGCCGGATTGGGCACGGCGGTAAACGCGGTGATCTCTTGCGGGAAGTGGGAGTAAAAGAAGCGGCCTTCCAGATAAATCAGCCAGCCTTCAAAGAAGTTGACATTGAATCTGAGGCTGGCGCTATGGATGCCGGAGGTCGTCCCCTGGCTAAAAGTGGCCCCGCTTCTCACGGAAAAATCCAGGGTGGTATCGTAAGGCAGGTATTTGCTTACCCGCAATTCTGCGGAGGCGGAACGAAAAGCCGAGGTCTGCGCGCCTTGAGTTTTGGTATCGTCGGCGCGCAGACTCCCACCCCAGCGGGTGGCGCCGGGGGGCGAGTAATCGAAGCCGAGATCAGCGCTGGTGCGAAACACACTGGTTAGTTGCGTCCCCGGCTGGGCGCCCAGAGGTTGGGGCTGGATCACCACCGCACCTCCCAGGTTAACAAGTTGCACATTGTAATAGTCGGACATCAGTTGGCCATATAAGTTCAGGGGGCCCCGGGAGCAGCTGTAGCGCAGGCTGGGCAGCAGGTGAAACTGCTGCTGTTGGCTGCCGCCCCCTTGATAGGACACTCCCAGACTCGCTCCCAGGTTGTCCCGCAGGCGAAAGCGCCAGCCCCCGCCCATGGTCCCGCGCACCAGCCAACCGTGGTCCTGACCATAGGAAAGACGGCCAGCGCTTCCTTCCACGAAATAGTCTCGGGTCAGGGCCATACGCCGGTAAGTGAAAAACCCCACGTCCTGGCCGGAGGCCAGAGTGGCGTTGTTGCTCAAATAGACAAAACCGTAAGGGACTTTACTGGCGCCCACTTCCCACTGGATTGGCCCTTTTCCCTGGCGCACCCCCACGACCCCGGCCGGCTTGCCGCTGCGGCTGTCATACCAGGAGAGGGCCTTGATTTGGGGTCCTCCCAGGGGATAGGTCAGATCAATATTGGCGAGGGTTCGCTTGCCCAGAGCATCGGAAAAGCCGTCCAGACTTATCCCGAGGTGGGGCTTTTGGATATCTCCCAACCGGAGATGGAATCCCGCCAGGTCGGTATCGCTGCGGACAAAGGCTTCGCTGAACTGGAAGGACATAAAGGTGAGGGTGCCGGCGTGGGCGCCCAGGGCGTAATTGCTATTATAGATTCGGGCCCCCAGGCCGCGAAAATTTTGCTGAGGCACCACGAAGTGTTCAAAAGGAAAGCAGGAGGTGCCGGTCTCCAGGATGGCGTCCCCCAGGCCGAAATCTCCCTCCACCTTGTCCCTGAGCCACAGCTTACTGACCCCCAGAAAGGCGTACCCCAGTTGCGGCCGTTGTCCCCAGTGGTCCCCCAGTCCCAGAAAGTTGGCCTGCCATTTGCCCCAGTTGAGAGTGGTTTGCTCCAGGTCTACTCCCAACCCAAGGTAATCAAAGCGTGGGAAACCGGCGCCGGTATTTTGCATCCCCTGGAGGAAGCGCATCCGGCCGCTGCCGGTTTCCATGGCCCAAGCGGGCTGGAAGTTAGCAGCCAACAGCAGAAAGTTGCAAATCAGAAAAATAATCCGGGTTGATGAACTCCAGGATGGACTCCCTCGCTTATTTCCTCCCCCCCACCTGCTGAGCATTAATCCGTTTTTCCCCTTGTCCTAAGTCGACAGTTCCTTCGATGGTTACTGCACTGCCGGGCGGCGGCGCCTTCTCCGGGAAGTCCAGGGGCACCCACTGGCTTTGGCGGGGCAACACCGGCAACCCCGGCACGATGGCGTCATATTTCTGCCCCTGGGCGTCCACGACCTGGACCACCCCGGCCAGACGCAGATGCGCGTTCCCCTGATTGGTCACCTGGAAGGCCAGGGAATCTTCCTTGCCGGGAGGAATCCGGCGCCACTCCCAGGCCTTGATTTGGCCGTCAGGTTTGGCCCCCCCCACCGTCACATAGATTAACAGCGCCAGGCGGCCCTGCAGAAAGACCGTGGCCCCACCTTCTTTGGACTTGGTCTCCCCGGCGGGCGGCGTCACGTAGAGCGCGGCGCGGTACCCTCCAGGGGTAGTCTGCGGCGGCACCGTCACCTCCAGCCGCAAGAGTCGTTCCTGGTTCGGGTTTATGGTAAAACTGGTTTGGTTAATGGTGAGCCAGGCAGCCGCAGACTGAGGGGCGTCCTGGGGGGTGTCGAAGAGAGGGGCGCCTTCGTCATCCAGGCCGAAATGACCTTTGGTGATTTCCACTTTCTGGGTTCCCCGGCCCCGGGTGCGCAACTTGATGGCTGCCCTGAGGGTTTTACCGGCATCGGCCTTTAACTCCAGC
>VGSO01000268.1 GCA_016874945.1 Deltaproteobacteria bacterium | reverse complement strand
CTAATTATTTTAATCAAATCAAGGTGTTACAGGCAAAATCTTCGCGAAAAAACAAGAAACTCGGATTCAGTAGCACAGGCTTTCCAGCCTGTGCCGGCGCAGGCTGAAGCCTGCGGCTACATAATTTTGCAAGAGGCTCGGGGGAGAGAGCTTTCATTTCCCCAACCTTTTAACCCCAAGGACCGGGAATTGTCTCCCAGGCCCGGATGCCCGGCTAATCCTCCAGCAGCAAATAGACGCCGGGGAGGGCGGCCCAACGCACCACGGTGTTGAAATTCCCCGTGCGCCACGGGTCATGGGCGAACATGGGCCAGGCGGATTTGGCCAGCCCCGGGGAATCGCCGTACACGGCATAAAGATATTTATCATTAGACCCCACGTAGACCGTGCCGCCCGGGCCGATGGCCGGGGAAGATTCCACACCGGATCCGGTGAGGAAGGCCCACCTCTCGGAGCCGTCGGGATTGATGGCATAAAGTTTATCCGCCGCCGTTGGCCAACTTCTTACCCCAACATAGATGACGCCGTCCGCGCCTATGGCCGGGGAAGAGGTCACGGTCCCTTCGGTGAGAAAGGCCCATTTCTGGGTGGCGCTGCCGCCGTTATCCTGGATGGCATAAAGATAACGATCATTGCACCCAAAGTAGATGGTGCCATCCGGGCCCACGGCCGGGGCGGAATCTATCCTGTCTCCCACGGGGAAGGCCCACTTCTCGCTGCCGTCGGCGGGGTTAACGGCGTAAAGATTATTTTTGTCCGACCCCACATAGATGGTGCCGTCCGGGCCGATGGCCGGGCGGCCATAAGTATACCCGGGGAAGTCCCACTTCTGGGTGGAGCTGGCGCCGTTATCCGTGACCGCCACCAGGGCGCCCACGTAGATGGTGCCGTCCGGGCCGATGGCCGGGTTGGAAACGAACCAAACGTCCCTGAACCATTTGAGGCTGCCGCTGGGATTGACGGCATAAAGACGATAGGCATTGTTCACCACGTAGATGGTGCCGTCCCCGCCGATGGCGGGGCCATGGCCAATGGCACTGCTGGTAGTATAAGTCCACTTTGGGGTGCCGTCGGGTTTCACGGCATGGAGCTTGAAGTCGCGAGACCCCACATAAACGGTGCCGTCCGGACCCAGGGCCGGGGTGGAGTACACTGCGCCTCCGGTGGTGTAGGCCCACTTTGGGGTGCCGTCGGCGTTGAGGGCATAGAGCTTATGGTCAGTAGACCCCACGTAGACCGTGCCGTCCGGACCCAGGGCCGGGGAAGAGATCACGCCGCCCCCGGTGAGAAAGGCCCACTTCTGGGTGCCGGCGGTTTGGGCTCCGGCCGGCCCTGCGGCCAGGGCCAGGCATACGATAACCAGGACGCTCCAACCAATTTTTGTCTGCATCGGCTATCCTCCCATAATCACGTCCCCTGGGGGCCAGGGAAAAAGGAGAGGGCCGCCCCGCCGCGGCAAGCCCCGGCAGGCGGCCCCCAAACCCTGATAGAACCCATTCTCTGTTCAGCAACCTTGGCTACTGCAGCCCAAAAATGATTATGGCGCATCTTTTTTCGAGTTTATTGCCGGATCGCTTCCTTTTTTGATACCCCAAATATCTTATGGATGGCATAATAGCATAAATACCGCCAAAAAATAAATTTTTTTCCACATCATAAGCAAATACCCTTTCAAGTGCAACAAACTTAATCTGTAACTTGTTGATAATCCGTAATTATCTTTACCGAAAACCAAAGACCGAAAACCGAAGACCGTATTATATGCCAAGCCACTAGGCCCCGGTCAACTTCATATGCATCATTAAAAATTCTTCTTCATTCTCATCTATTTCAGGATCCGGGACCACGATGCGGATGGCCTTAAAGCCTAATTTCTCATACAGGCGTATGGCCGAGGTCTTCATGATGTCCACATCCAACTCCGCGCTGTCCAGCTTTAATTCCTTGAAGCGGTTCAGGGCCGCGGAAATCAACTGGGTGGCCACCCCCCTGCCGCGATATTCCGGGTCCACGGCAACTTTCAAGATGACCCCCCGCTTGGACAAGCTACAGCAGCATGAAGCCAGGTATCCTAGAATTTTTCCCTCTTCAAAGACAAAAAGATCTTCCTTCAGGGCCTCTTTAAAAAAATAATAATCCCATTGGTGAGTGAAAGACTGTTTTTCAATCTTCAGAATGCGGGGCAGGTCTTTTTCCGAGGCCAACCGGATGTGCGGGGGATAATCGGGGGGTTCCATGGCTGCATGGCTCCCATAATCGAATTAGCCCAGGCTGAGGCCATGACAACAGAAGTTTGTATCTAACAAATTTAGGTTGTACAACATAGCTTGCAGTTAACATACCGGAATAAGGCGGAAAAGTCAAGAAATATCCCCCGAAGGGCATAAAATATTTGTCGCGTTTAGGTGGTCCTCCCCCAGCAATTTTGTGGTGCGCCACAGGGCCTTACACAAAGAAGGATATATTTCCCTTATAATTTGCCTCCCGGCCTTTACAACCGGGACCCTTCGGGTTAGTTTATTTAGGATTCCCGCGGCCAGTTGCACCTGTCGCGACCGAGGAGATTGATATGCGGCGTACCGGCTATGTTTATGACGATCGCTATTTACTGCACAACCCGGGAGAATGGCATCCGGAGCGGCCTGACCGGCTGAAGGCTATCCATGCCCACCTTACTCAGGAACGCCTGTTGGACTTGGTGGTCCGCATCGAACCCTATGAAGACACCCTTTCCTGGGTGGAACGGGTGCACGACCCTGATTATATCAAGAGGTTTAAGGAGGCCTGCGAGAAAGGGCGGCAGATCTTCCAGGTGCCGGACTGCGGCATTTCAAAAGAGTCTTACCAGATTGCCCTGCTGGCCGTGGGGGGCGTCATGGCCGCGGTGGACGCAGTGATGGCCGGCCAAGTGGACAACGCCTTTTGCGCGGTGCGCCCCCCGGGACATCACGCCGAGAAACACCGGGCCATGGGTTTCTGTTTTTTTAACAACGTGGCCGTGGGCGCCGCCTATCTCTTGAAACACCATGGCCTGGAACGGGTGGCCATCGTGGATTGGGACGTGCACCACGGCAATGGCACCCAGCACCTCTTCGAATCCGACCCCCGGGTCTTTTACCTGTCCATGCACGAGGACCCGGAGTTCTGCTACCCCGGCACCGGCTTCGCCAAGGAGGTGGGGAAAGGGCCGGGGAAAAGCTTCACCCTGAATCTGCCCTTCCCGCCCCGCAGCGGCGACTGGGAATACTTGGAAGCCCTGAGGCAGACCGCGCTCCCCCGTTTACGGAAGTTCGCTCCCCAGTTTCTCTTGATTTCCGCGGGGTTTGACGCCCATGAAAACGATCCCCTGGCCCACATGAAGCTTACCCAGGAGGGTTACCGGAACCTGGGCCGCCTGCTCATCGAGCTGGCCCAGGAGACCGCCGGCGGCCGGGTCGTCGGCATCCTGGAAGGGGGATACAACCTGGAGGTTCTGGCCGAGTGCGTGGATGATTTGCTGCGGCTGCTCCTGGGGATTGAGTTTCCCGGGGGAGTTTGATTCAGCTGTGAGCAGTTGCCGATTATTTAGGAATCCTTCCCCAGCCATAACCTGGGGCCATGAGAGGGTTCTACTTTTGGGGGCAGGGTGAGGGCAGGGATTTACCTGTTTGCCGTCAATGATCTCTAAACAGGAGGAAAAGGCGGTCCGGCTTGGGTTTTATTAAGAAATTTCTTGACAGCCGCGAAAAAACTGTGGTAGAGGAACGGGCAACCTTTGGTCGGCGAACAATGCAGTGCTCGGGGGAACATGGAAGGTAAATGACGGTATGGCGGGCAGCCGGCCGTTTTTTTTTGGCCTGCGCCTCCGCGGCTCATGAAGACCGGCAAAGGAGTTCGTTCATCGAAGGAGAAGGAGTAATATGCGCTATTCCGGCACGGTCAAGTGGTTCAATGAGGCCAAAGGTTACGGCTTCATTCGCCGGGAGGAAGGTCCCGACGTGTTCGTCCATTACAGCAACATCACGGGCATCGGCTTTCGCACCCTGAAGGAAGACGACAAGGTGGAGTTCGAAGTGAGCGAAGGCCCCAAGGGCTTGCAGGCCATCAAGGTGAGCCGGATCTAGTTTTATCCACCGATTAACTCAGATTAAACGGATTAACCGAAAAAGCCGCGCCCGGGAGGCGCGGCTTTTTCGTGGGTGCGCCCTGCCGGGCGCACCCAAATAAAGGGTTAGCTCTATTGAGCTAACCCATTGAATTCCTTGGTGGAGCTGAGGGGAGTTGAACCCCTGACCTCTTGAATGCCATTCAAGCGCTCTTCCAACTGAGCTACAGCCCCGTTAACCAAATATTGATTAACAAAAATG
>VGSO01000267.1 GCA_016874945.1 Deltaproteobacteria bacterium | reverse complement strand
TCAGGGCCGTCAAGGGGCGCCCCCCCATGGCGTAAACGTCGCTCAAGGCGTTGGCCGCGGCTATCTGCCCGAACTGGTAGGGGTCGTTGACGATGGGGGTGAAAAAATCCACCGTCTGGATAAGGGCCAACTCGGGGCTGAGGCGGTACACCCCGGCGTCGTCGGCCTGCTCCAGCCCCACCAGCAGATCGGGATGGCGATGAAAGGGCAGGCTCTTCAAGACGTCCTCCAGGACCCCTGGAGGTATCTTGGAAGCTCACCCCGCGGCCCGGACCTGTTCCACTAGGGGGATTTGACTCTTTTCCTGTTTCAATGCTGCCTCTTTTAAAAAGTCTTCATGCAATTACCGTTTAAAGCTATCAGCCGTCAGCCGCCAGCTTTCAGGTTTTAAGAGAAGATTTTTTTAAGCTGACTGCTGAAAGCTGATAGCTGACCGCTATTGATCAAAACCCCAACCACTTCACTTCCCGGTCTTTCCGGGGGGGAACCGGAGGTTCCTTGGCGGAATAGCCTATGGGGGTGATGGCCAGGAGCTGCTGGTGGGGTTTCCCCAGGAATTCCAGGAGTTCCTGTTCCACGTACAGCACCCCGGTCATCCAGCAAGTTCCCAGGCCCTCGGCGTGGGCCGCCAGGAGCAGGTTCTGCATGAGGGCCGCGCCGCTCTGGATATTGGCCATCTGCATCTCCGGGTCCGGGGCTTTATAGATGGTTACGGCCATAACCACCGGCGCGCCCCCCAGGTCCTTGAAGAATCCCTTCACCATCTGGCGCCCCTTTTCCGGGACCCCGGCCTTTTCCAGAAGGGGTTCCAGGTAAGGGAAAGACTTGCTGCACAAAGCCACGAACTCATCCCGGGCCTTGCCGGCCAGCACCGTAATTTCCCAGGCCTGGGCATTGGTGCCCGAAGGCGCCCATAGCCCGGCGTTGACCACCCGCTCCAGGGCTTCCCGGGGCGGCATATCGGGCTTATAAAAACGATGGCTGCGGCGGTTTAGCATTGCCTCGTAAAGGTCCATACACCCTCCTTAACAGTGAGCAGTTAGTACTACAACGTTAATTACCCGCCTGCTTCAGTACAACCCTTTGTATTTATTGTCATTCTGAGCGCAGCGAAGAATCTAGACCCTTCGCCTGCGGCTCAGGGTGACATAACTGATTGTCAGTAATATCAAATGGTTGTCCTATCATGGGCGATATGGGAGGTATTATCTAACGTAGTAGTGTTAGCAGTAAGCAGTGAACAGAAAAAGAAAGACGCCTGTTAATTATACCTAATTCATCCAAAGCGCTTTTCATCATATTAATGCCTTGAGGCGCATTAAAAACTGAAGAATCCATTATTGCCAATGAGACTTTAAATAGGTGCTGCTCACTGCTCACTGCTCTCTGCTCACCGAATCTGGCAGGAGCCGCCTGCGGGAGCCGCGGCTGGGGCGCGACTCGCACCCCCCGTCTCCACCCCCAGATCCCGCAGCGCTTCCTTGACCGAAAGGACCAGGGCGTCAAACTTATCCGAGCGGTAAGTATCCCAACCCCCGCAGCCGGCGTCCGCCATTTTGTCAAAGACGTTTTCCGTATCGATGTAATTCACCAGGGCCCTGGTGGCATCCCTCAATTTAATGATTTTTTCATCCATCGTCATCCTCGCATAATATCTCTTAGCCAAACACTCCCTGATTTTTTCCGAAGACCGAAGACCAGAGACCGAAGACCGGGAAAAAACTCATTCCATTTTCAAACCCCGGTAATAATCGGCCTCCGCCAGTCTCCCCCGCTTCTCGCACCCCTGGGCGTACACCGCGCACTTGGCCGCCAGGGTCTGGCGGGCCGCCCGGCGGTGCAGCTCCGGCAACGCGGGCTCGGCCAAAAGTTTTTGCAGGGCCCGGATGCGCCAGCGGTCCAGCCCCCACTGGCGGGAAAGCTGGTCCGCGTGGCCGCCCCGTTTCACCACCAGGGCTTGGGGAACCAGCCCTACGGGATAGCGCCAGGTAAGGCGCAGCCACAAATCGTAATCCTCCGCGGCCGGGAGGGTTTCATCAAAGGGGCCGTAGTCCTCCAGGAGCCGCCGGTGAAGCGCCACTGCCGAAGGGCTCACCAGGCAGCGCTCCAGGGACGGCGCAAAAATGTCCCCGCCCTCTTTCTGGTAGTGCCGGGGCGGGTTGACCCGCACCCCCCGGCGGATCCAGATTTCCTCCGTCTGGCACAGGAGATATTCCGGGTGGGCCTTAAGAAACGCCATCTGCCTATCCAGCTTCTCCGGCAGCCACAGGTCGTCAGAGTCCAAAAAAGCCAGCCATTCCCCTTGGGCCGCGGCGACCCCGGTATTGCGGGCCGCGGAAACGCCCCGGCGATCCGGATGGCGCAGCACCGTAACCTGCCCGGCAAACGCAGCCAGAGTCTCTGCCGTGCCATCAGTGGAGCCGTCGTCCACCACCAGGAGTTCGAAGTCCCGGAAAGTCTGGGCCAGGACCGAAACCACCGCTTCGGCCACCAGACCCGGCCGGTTGTAAGTGGGGATAATGACGCTGACCAAGGGCATAATTTGCAAAGTTACCAGAAAGTCAACAAAATTCAAGTTGAATAAATTTTTCCGTTTAACTAGGATAGGGGACAGTGCTGCTCGTTTCGGGAGATCTGCCCATGAAAAAGAAGATCATTCTTGTCCTGGCCGCGCTAAGCATCTTGTCGGCCACCAGCCTCTGGCCCCCGTCCCCGGTGAGATTCTGAGCGAAGCGAATAATCTAGTCTTGTCAATGACATATACCATTCGCGGCGCTCAAGGTCGGCGCCAACCGATTTTGACATTGCTGGTAATCCTGGTTTTGAAGCGCTTTTAGGGGAGCAATAGCAGCAGGGGTCCCAGGATGCTGCCCCGGCAGGGAGGCCGGGGAAAGTCCATGATGAGTTCATCCAGGGCCTGGTCCGGCTTGCCGGCGTAAGGGATGATGGGCAGAGGTTGGCTACAGACCGATTTTAGGTAAGAGCTCCACTTGGTTCTGCCGATGTACTCGATATTAAAAATCTTCTTGCCGGCCTGATGATACTCTTGCAGCAATTGGAAACGATATTTCTGGTCGGCCGGGCTGAAGATGTTGTAGAACAGGGATTCCACGCCAATGGCGTTCATCACCTGAAAATAACGGTCCCGCATGGCGGCCGTGGAAACGTCGTCAATAATGGCCTCGGCGTTCTGGGGGCAGATGATAAAACCGGGCTGCGCGGCCCGGCCATAGGCCCCAATTTTTTCCACCAGTTCCACCATCTGGTCGGCAGTGAAGTTGACCGCATAGCCGCCGGACTCGTGCCAGTACCAGTAGGCGTCGATGATGTCCAGGTACGCGCCGTCAAAGCCGGCGGCCAGGATGCGGTCGAGATAAGGCTGCAGGGCGGCGGTCCACCAACCCGGGTCCCAGTAGAGCACCTTGTAGTTGCCGGGCCACTCCGGGTTTTCCGGCCCCAGCCAGGGAGGATTTCCCGGAGACCACCCGGGTTGCCAATAGAACCGGTAATTCTCCGCCTCGCCGATGCTCAAATAAGCCAGGACGACCTTGCCCCCATCCCGGATGCCTTTTATCTCGGCAGGCGTGTAGGCGGCGGCGTCACTGCCGTCCCGAGAATAGTCGATAACCAGAACCTCATATTTGCTGGCCGCCAGTTGCTCCGGGGCGGCATTCTGCAACTGATAGCCCCAACCGGAGGCCGAGGCGAGGATTTTTCCTGACTGGGCCAGGCAGTCCCCGCTCCCGGCGGTGAGCCCGGCAAGAAAGAGAATAATGACCAGCAGGGGTTTCATGGCGGTATCCTGGGATAAAATATCCTAAGCCCGGTGTCGGGGCTGCCGCGTACACCCTGGAGAAAAGATTACGCCAAAGGTATCAAATTGACAAGAAAAATCAACCAGATGATCGATACTTGAGTAGGCATAAGCTTCCTGAATGTGGAAAAGTCGCGTGGTAAAAGAGACAACGTCCCAGGACAGAGGCCTGGCCACTTGTATCTTCTGGATTTATAGGCCTGCCGGAATTTCGCCTTGGTCTTAAGCCGGGGTTGTCGATAAATTGCCAATATCATTTGGCCCTATGAGCTTTTCTATGGTAAATTTCGTTTGTTACCTATCCAGTTATCAGGAGCTTGCATGACGCCCCGTTACGAACCCCGCCGCCTGGAGGCCAAATGGCAGCAGCACTGGGAAGAGCGGCGGCTTTTCAATGCTGGTGAAGACCCCTCCCGGCCCAAGTGCTACGTCCTGGAGATGTTCCCCTACCCTTCGGGCCGCATCCACATGGGCCACGTGCGCAACTACACCATCGGCGACGTGGTGGCCCGCTACCAGCGCATGCAGGGCTTTAACGTGCTCCACCCCATGGGCTGGGACGCCTTCGGCCTGCCGGCGG
>VGSO01000266.1 GCA_016874945.1 Deltaproteobacteria bacterium | reverse complement strand
CAGGGGGTGATTAGGGCGCACCCGCTGCTCCAGATTAAAGCCTTGATAAAACATTTTAAGTTGTCGGCCTTTGGCCTGTCGCCCCATCATCGCAAGACCCCTTCCCGGTTCAAGAGGATGGGCTATTGTACCACAATAGTCAGTAATTACCAGCTGTTAACGGTTTTTTGTGGACCTCAACATGATTTTGCAAATTAACAAATCTGCGCCCCCAGGCCGATTTGGGCAACAGCCCCTGAAGCTTGGGAACGAGAAGAACCATCCGTGTTCATCTGCGTTTATCTGCGGTTACCCATTCCTTCACCCCCCGAAACGTTCTTCGGTGAATCTCGCACGGCCCCCAGCAGCGCAAGGCTTCCAGGTGCTCCGGGGTGGCGTAGCCTTTGTGTTGGGCAAAGTTATACTGGGGATAACGCCTATGCAAGGCTTCCATAAGCCGGTCCCGATGGACCTTGGCCAGGATGGCGGCCGCGGAAATGGAGGGGCAGAGATCGTCGCCCTTGATTACCGGATGCTGGGGATAAGCCAGGGGCAGGGGCTGGTGGCCGTCCACCAGCACCAGGTGGGGAAGGATTTCCAGGGCCTGCACCGCCTGGGCCATGGCCCGGAGGCTGGCCGCCAGGATTCCCCAGCGCTCTATCTGCCGGGGTCCCATTTCCTGGAGCGTTAGGGCCAGGGCCTGGCGGCGGATTTCCCGGTCCAGGGTTTCCCGGACTTCCGGGGTGAGACGCTTGGAATCGCGGAGGCCGGGGAGATCAAATTTGGGGGGCAAGATCACCGCGGCGGCCACCACCGGGCCGGCCAGGGGACCCCGGCCGGCTTCATCGGTCCCCGCGATGAACTCCACTCCCTGTTCGCGCCAAAAAAACTCCGGGTTAGCAAAAAGTTCTTTGCTGCCCCGGAGTTCTTTCATGCCGTGGGCGTCCGCTTTTCCTTAATCCGGGCCGCCTTGCCCGAACGCTGGCGCAAATAATAGAGGCGGCTGCGGGCCACTTTGCCCCGGAACAGGATGACGATTTTTTCGATATTGGGAGAATGTTGGGGGAAGATGCGCTCCACCCCCACGCCGTAGGAGACCTTGCGCACCGTAAAAGTGGCCCCGGTCATGGTGCCCCGTTTGCGGATAACCACGCCTTTAAAGACCTGGATGCGCTCTTTGTCTCCTTCCACAATACGCACGTGCACTTCCACCGTGTCCCCGGGGCGGTAGTCGGGCAGATCCGCCCGCATCTGCTCCCGGGCCAAATTAGTTACGCGTTCCATTACCTCACCTATCTTCCACCGGCGTCCGCCGCCAGTTGCTGTAAAAATTTCCGGTCTTCTTCCGTGAGTGACGCTTGGGCCAGCAAATCCGGCCTCCGGGCCAGGGTGCGACTAAGAGCCTGCTCACGCCGCCACCGGGCGATGCGGGCGTGGTCCCCTTCCAGGAGGATGGGGGGGACTTCATGCCCTTCAAAGACCCGGGGCCGGGTGTAGTGGGGATATTCCAGCAGCCCTGTTTGAAAGGACTCTTCCTCCGCGGCCCCCTCTCCTCCCAAAACTCCCGGTAGAAGGCGGGTAACCGCGTCGGCCACCGCCAGGGCCGGGACTTCACCCCCGGTCAAAATATAATCGCCTATTGACAGTTCTTCGTCAATGTAAAAACGCAGGCGGTCATCCACCCCTTCGTAGTGCCCGCAGATCAGCAGAAGGTGCTCCAGCCCGGCCAGCTCCCGGGCTTTGGCCTGGTTGAAGACCGGGCCCAAAGGAGTCATGAGGGTAACCTGCACCCGGGGGTCTTCGGCCCGGGCCGCCCGGATGGCCTTCACCAGGGGCTCAATCTTCAGGACCATGCCCGGCCCCCCGCCGAAAGGCCGGTCGTCGGCCACCTGGTGGCGGTCCTCGGTGAAGTCCCGGAGATTGATGACCCGGAAAGCCACCGCCCCTTTGGCCTGGGCCCGGCTCAGCATGCTGACGCCCAGGGGCGAATGGAAAAACTCCGGGAATAGGGTCAGGATGTCGATGCGCATAAGAAAGTTGACAGTTGACAGCGGTTTTAACTGTGAACTGTCGACTGTGAATTGTCAACTATTCTAACAATCCCGGAAGCGGCGTGACTTTAATAAACCCCTCCTCCAGGTTGATTTCGGCTATGACCTCTTCCACCGCCGGAAGCAGGATTTCCCGGGAGCCCTGCCGCACCGCGTAAACGTCATGGGCCGGGGTGGGGATGATTTCCGCCAGCTGTCCCAGCACCGCGCCGTCGGCCGCGTTGACGACCTGCAAGCCCAGGACTTGGAACCAGTAATACTCGCCTTCAGGAAGTCGCGGGAAGCGGCGGCGCTCCGCCTTCACTTCCAGCCCCACCAGGGCTTCGGCCTGCTCCCGGGTGGCAATGCCTTGAAGTTGAAGCAGGACCTGGCTCTTGAGGCGCTCGGCTTTGAGCACCGGGTAGGCCTGGCCGGCCACCACCACTTCCCCCAGGGTCTGGATCAACTCCGGGTCGGTGGTGGCCGAGTCCGCGTCGAACCGGATTTTCAAGGCCCCCTTAAGGCTATGGACTCCGGCAATTCTGCCCAGGCCCATCAGCACCTGGGGATTTGACCCCTTACTCAAGGATCTCCAGGACCGCCCGCTTGCGGATCTTGGTGGAGGCGGCGCTCAAGATGGTGCGCATGGCCCGGGCCGTCCTCCCCTGTTTGCCTATGACTTTGCCTAAATCTTCTTTGGCCACCTTGAGTTCGATGACCGAGGTCTGCTCCCCCTCAACTTCCAAAACCTGGACCTGATCCGGATGATCCACGAGAGCCTGGGCGATGAACTTAACTAGTTCCTTCATGGTCGTCACCTCTGCTGCCGGGTGGAGCGGGTTTTATCTCCCTGGCGGTAGGTCCTTGTGGAGCCGCTTAAATTAAGTGGCGGCGGCAGCCTTGTGCAGCTTCAGGAGACTGGCCACGGTATCGGTGGGTTTGGCCCCCTTCTCCAGCCACTGGGAGAGGAGATCGTCCTTTAACGTTACCTTAACCGGGTCCTGATGCGGGTCGTAGGTGCCGATAATCTCCAGGAACCTGCCATCCCGGGGGGATTCGCTGTTGGAAACCACAATGCGATAAAAGGGACGCTTTTTGGCCCCGTAACGGGCCAACCGGATTCGCAAGGACATGAGGCTGGTTTATCCTCCTTTTGTTTAGTTTACAGTTCACAGTTGTCAGTTGGGCGAATTATCAGCAGTGTTTTTACTGTCAACTGTCAACTATTTCAAGAAAATTTAAAAGGGAACCGCATCTTCCCCTTTTTGCCCGATTGGGTCATCTGTTTAATCATCTGCTGGGTTTGGGCGAAGTTTTTCAGCAGACGGTTGACGTCCTGAACCGAAGTGCCGCTCCCCAGCGCGATACGCCGGCGGCGGCGGCCGTCGATCAAGCGGTGATCCGCCCGCTCGCCCGGGGTCATGGAATTAATGATGGCCTCGGTTTTCTTAAGCTCCTTATCGTCGGGTTTCAGGTCCTTGAGGGCTTTGCCCTTCAACCCGGGAATGAGATTGAGCAATTGTTCGATTGTACCCATTTTCTTGATTTGGCGCAACTGGTCGCGGAAATCTTCCAGGGTGAAGGCTTCTTTGCGGAGTTTGCGCTCCAGGGCCTGGACCTCCTCCACGTCGAAGGCCTCCTGGGCCTTCTCGATGAGGGTGAGGACGTCGCCCATGCCCAGGATGCGGGAGGCCAGGCGGTCGGGATGGAACGGCTCCAGGGCGTCCAGCTTTTCCCCCACCCCCAGGAACTTGATGGGTTTGCCCGTGACTTCCCGCATGGAGAGGGCCGCGCCGCCCCGGGCGTCGCCTTCTATCTTGGTCAAGATGACCCCGGTGAGCTTCAGCATATCGTGGAACCGATCGGCCACCTGCACCGCGTCCTGGCCGGTCATGGCGTCGGCCACCAGGAGGATTTCGTTGGGGTCGGTCTTGTCCTTGACGGCCTTGAGCTCCGCCATCAGGGGCGCATCGATGTGGAGCCGCCCCGCGGTGTCCAGGATCACCGTGTCGTAGCCTTGGGCGTAGGCCGCTTCCATGGCCGCGGCGCTGATATCCACCGGGTTCTGGCCGGGCTGGGTGGGGTAAACGTCCACATTGATGTCGGCGCCCAGTTTTTTAAGCTGGTCAATGGCCGCGGGGCGCTGCACGTCCGCGGGGACCAGATAGGGCTGGCGGCCCTGGGATTTCAGGCGTTTGGCTAATTTGGCGGCGGTGGTGGTTTTGCCCGAGCCTTGCAGGCCCACCAGCATGATGGCGATGGGGGGCCGGCCCCCCAGGTCCAGCTTGGGGGACTCGCCGCCCAGGAGCTCCGTCAATTCTTCGTGAACGATTTTGATGACCTGCTGGGCCGGAGTGAGGGATTTTAGGACTTCCTCGCCCACCGC
>VGSO01000265.1 GCA_016874945.1 Deltaproteobacteria bacterium | reverse complement strand
CTGTCCAAGTTAAAAATTTATACCGTTTTCGGTTTTCGGCTAGGAAAACCTGGAATACCAATAAGTTACAAATTGTATTTGTTGCATTCGAAAGGGAATCAAGTATTAATACCGTTTTCGGTTTTCGGTTTTCGGTTTTCGGTTAAAATAAATAAGATTTATCAATAAGTTACAGGTTGAGTTTGTTGCACCTGAAAGCGGACACGGTATAAGGGGTTGGGAGAGGGGGCCAGGGGCCATCGGCCCCTGGCCCCCTCTCCCAAAATTCTTTCCTTCACTCTTCCCTCCCCCGATACCGGTTCAGCCGGGCTGCCAGGCGGGCGGGGGCGGGATTGCGGCGCATTTCGCCCAGGCTCAAAGGCATTTTCCGGCGCCAGTTGGGGTGTTCGGCGACGGTGCCGGGGAGATTTTGCTGCTCCGGGAGGCAAAATAGTTCTTCCAGGCGCACTTCCAGGAGCGCGGCCCGGCTCTGGGCCAGGTATTCCAGGACGCCGTCCCGGACCTCCATGGGGCAGGCCGGGGCGGGTTGAGGTTCAGGGGTGAAGTTGGCAGGGAGGAGGCCCCTTTCGCCCAGGGCTTCCACCAGGCGGCGGCGGTCTTCTTCCCGGGCCGCCCGGTCGGCCAGAGCCTGTTCGGGTTGGGGGTAAAGGTGCAGGGATTCCTTCCAAGCCACATCCCGGCCCTGCCACCAGCCCGCCAGGGGGGGGAGGTCGTGGGTGGTCACCGCGGCCACGGCCGGGTAAGGGTATTCTTCCGGGGGCCGGAAACGGTTTTCCCCGGTGCGTTCAAAATAAAAAACCTTATAAGAGAAGACGCCGGCCCGGCCCAGGTCCCGGCGGATGTGAGGGGCCACGGTGCCCAGGTCTTCGCCGATGATGAGGGTGCGGCGGCGCGCGCTTTCCAGGGCCAGGACGGCCAGGAGTTCCCGGGCCGGATAGCGCACATAGGCCCCGTGAGCCGCGTCCAGGCCCGGGGGAATCCAGAAGAGGCGGAAGAGGCTCATGACGTGGTCCAGGCGCAGCATGCCGTCCGGGGGCAGGCTGGCCCGGAGAATGTTGATAAAGGGCCGGTAACCTGATTCCCGCAGGCGTTCCGGGATGAACGGCGGGAGGCCCCAGTTCTGGCCTTTGGGGTTGAAGGCGTCCGGGGGCGCGCCCATGGAAGCGCCGTGGGCAAAGAGGTCCGGATCGGCCCAGGTGTCGAAGCCGCCCGCCGCGGCCCCCAGGGCCAGGTCCTGGTAGAGGGTGAAGGGCAGGGACTGGGTCTGGGCGTGGCGGCATACTTGGGCCAGTTGCCGGGCCGCCAGCCACTGGGCGTATCGGTGGAGGCCGCACTGGAAGTGGTGTTCTTGGGCGAAGGCGGCCACCGCGGGGCTTTGGGGATTTTGATACTCCGGAGGCCAGCGGCGCCAGTCGGGTTGCTCCAAAAATTCGGCCAGGGCGCAGAATTGGCCGAACCGGGTGAGGGAGTCGCCTTTTTCGATTAAAAACCTGCCAAACTCCCGGCCCCGGTCACTTCGGGGAGCCTCCGGCGGGCCATGGACTCTAAGAAATGCCCGGTAAAGCAACCCCAGGATATGGCGCTTAAGGCGATAAACTTCCGGGTAATTCACCAGGTCCCCAGCCTGGAGGCGGGACTTAAGGGCGGCAAAGTCCGGGCTGGCAAAAATGGCCCGGGCTTCGGGGGAGTCTTGCCCCTCCGGCGCGGCTTCCAGATTTGCATAAAGAAAATTGAGAAACTGGCGGCTGGTAGGGGAATAAGGGCTGGGGTCGGCCTCCGGGGCCGGCGCCGGGGCGTGGATGGGGTTGATGCCCATGAACGCCGCGCCCAGGTCCGCAGCCCAGGAGATAGTTTCCTCTAAATCGCTAAAGTCGCCTATCCCCCAGTTTTGCTCGCTTCGCAAGGCGTAAAGGGGAAGATTTAGGCCCCACAGGCGGCGGTCTGCTTCCAGGGTGGGTGGGAAACAGGTCCTCTGAGGGGCGACAATAAGGCGCGCCGCCGTGCTTTCCGCCGGCCCCCTCCCTTTGACCCGCAGGGTCAAGTCATAATAGCCCATATCCAGCCGTTGAGGCAGGGGAAGCTCCAATCGGGTGCGGAAGCCCAGGGTGCGGCTGCCCCGGCAGGGAGCCTGAGACCTGGGAGCGGCCTCCGTCTTCCAGGTGAGGCGCGAACCATCTTCTGCGGTAAGCTCGGCCTGAATTTCCAGGGAGGACTGGAGACCGGATGGCGGACATAAAGGGTAAAATCTGATTTTCCCTGGCCGGGAGGAGGAAAAGATGAGGCATACCGGAGGCAGCAGCCGGTCAAAGGGCCGGAGACGCCACCGGGCCAGCTCCCGGCCCAGGGCCTCCGGGTCCTCCCAAGACACCCCCATGGCGGTGAGCAAGGCCCGGTACGCCGCCATCGAGGTGCGGCGCCGGCGGCCGAAGTTGTCCCAATAATCCGCCGCGATGCCTAAGCGGCGGCCCAACGCGGTAATGTGGGCGGAGTTGGATTTGCGGGTCATTTTGAGAAACATGTAGAACAGCCGCCCCTGGCTGTTCACTAAAAGATGCATGGCGCAATTAAATATGGCGGTAGTGCTTGTGCCAAGTCAACAAAGAACAGCCGAGGGCAGCTGTTCTACATGTTCAGGCCAGTGGAGCGCTGAATGACGCCGTCGTCAATATGATAAATAGTCACCACCGCGTCCTGGTGCTCCGGCTCCCGGCAACTTCGGGCAAAGATGTCGGCAAATTCCGGGTGGCAGGAAAAAAACAGCACCTGCTGGTGTTCCCGTTCACTGGCACGCACCGTCGTCCATTTCAACCGACTGTTATGTGGTCATCTGGGTGCAACTCCGATAGCATTTCCTATTTGGGCTCGGTGGCAGCTTCATCCACGACCGTGTCTGCTCCGTCATCTTCCTCGTCTGCTGGGGGCAATGCGAGAATCTCCAAAGCTTCCGGTTCCGGCAGTTTCTCCACTGAACGAAGCTTTCGCTCTATGGCCCGGCTACGCACGCCGGTCTTTTCAATCGTCCGGCTCGCGGTATCGAGCTGGTGCTTGACCTTGTCCAGCACCTCACCGAACTTTGCGAATTCAGTTTTGATCGCTCCCAAGACTCTCCACACCTCAGCGGCCCGCTGCTCTATGGCAAGGGTCTGGAAGCCCATGCGAAGGCTGCTCAGAATCGCCGCCAAGGTGGTGGGGCCGGCCACCACCACCCGATACCGGTGCTGAAGTTCTTCGACAAGGGCATGCTGCCGAAGCACCTCCGCATACAGCCCTTCCGTAGCCAGGAACATGATCCCAAAATCGGTGGTACTGGGTGGGCTTATGTATTTATCGCGGATGTCCTTTGCCGCGGAGCGAATGGTCCGCGCCAGGTTGTCCGTGGCCGCCTGAATTGCGCCCGGATCGGCTCTCTCCGCCGCTTCCTGAAGGCGAAGGTAGTCCTCTTGAGGAAACTTCGAGTCAATGGGAAGCCAGACGCAGACTCCAGGCTCATCCTTGGGGCCTGGTAGTCGCACCGCATACTCCACACTCTCCAACGAGTCGGCCTTCACCCGGACGTTTTTCCCGAACTGCTCCGGTGTGAGGATTTGCTCTAAGATCGCTCCGAGCTGAACCTCGGCCCAGGTGCCACGCGCCTTCACGTTGACCAGGACCCGCTTGAGGTCTCCCACCCCCGTGGCCAGATGCTGCATCTCCCCCAGGCCTTTATGAACCGCCTCCAACCTGTCGCTCACCAGTTTGAACGACTCGCCGAGCCGCTTTTCCAGAGTATCGTGCAGTTTCTCGTCCACCGTTTTGCGCATCTCATCAAGCTTCTTCTCATTACCCTCCTGAAGCTCCCTAACCCGCGAGTCGAAGGTGACGCGAATGCGGTCCAGAGCGCCCTGGTTTGATTCGGCAAGTTCCTTCAATTGCCTGGTCATGCCTTCCAGCTGTGCCTGCTGGAGCTTGCCCAGGCCCTCAAGAGTCTTGGACAGCACTTCGTTCGTCGATTTCAGGCCGCCTGACACTTCTTCACGAAGCTCCCGTCCGGCGTTCCGGGCTTCTTCCCTGCTCGTTCGCAGCTCGTCACGCACTTCCCTCCCCACGCCCTCAGAAGCTTTGGTCGCCCTGATCAATAAGACGACGACCAAGATCGCGGTCACGGCGGCAACCAGCAGTATTATCCAAAGGAGAACTTCATTCATGGTTCGCTCCGAGCCACATATTACTCAGTGCATTAAATAGTTCCCATTTATCTTCAATTAATGTAAACTAATGTTCATGGAAAAGGTTGATGCTCGTTCACTTTCGCCAAAAGCCCAAGAGAGACTCCGTCAACTTGCCGTCCAAGCCGTATTGGATGGCAAAAAGCAAGTTGAAGCCGCCAAACTTTTTGGCGTAACCCGCCGAGCCGTTAG
>VGSO01000264.1 GCA_016874945.1 Deltaproteobacteria bacterium | reverse complement strand
GTTCCATGAGAGGGTACTGGAGGAGATTTTGGAAGAACGCGTGGTATCCAGCCGTAATCGACGTAACCCGCGAGGGGTCAAGCGCAAGATGAGCACATTCCCCGTGCGTCGCCGCGGCTCTAAACCAATGCCCAAACTCGACCTCCATTTGGCTATTAATATATTAAATGAACAGTATTACCCTTAGCCCCCTCCCCCAAAAAACTTCTCACCCTACCCCCGAAACCTCCTGAGCCGCAAGGAATTAGTCACCACGCTCACCGAGCTTAAGGCCATGGCCGCGGCGGCCAGGGCCGGGTTGAGGAACCCGGCCGCGGCCGCGGGGATGGCGATGACGTTATAGAAAAAGGCCCAGAACAGGTTCTGGCGGATGATGCGCATCATCCGGCGGGAGAGCCGGACGGCCTGGGGAATGAGGGCCAGATCATCCCGGATGAGGGTGAGGTCCGCGGCCTCCAGGGCCACGTCGGCGCCGGTGCCCAGGGCTATTCCGACGTCGGCCTGGGCTAGGGCCGGGGCGTCGTTGATGCCGTCCCCCACCATGGCCACCACGTCCCCGGCCTCCTGCAATTCCGCCACTTTTTTGGCCTTGTCCCCCGGCAGGACTTCGGCCAGCACCTCGGTAATCCCCACGGTTTGGGCCACCGCGGCGGCGGCCAGTCGGTTGTCCCCGCTTAATAGCATGGTTTTGAGGCCGGTCTTCTGGAGAGCCGCTACGGCTTCTTTGGCGCCGGGTTTCAGGGTGTCCGCCGCGGCCAGCAGGCCCACGGGCGCGCCGGACACCGCCAGGAAGACCGCGGTCTTGCCTTCCCGGGCCAGGCGGGCCTGGCGCTCCGTGATCTCCTGGATGGGAATATTCTCCCGGGTTAGAAAAGCCAGGTTGCCCAGGATCACCTCCTGGCCGTTGATCCGGGCCTTGACTCCCATCCCCGGTACCGCCTGAAAGTCCGCCACCGGCGGCAGCGTCAGGTTCTGCTGTTGCGCGGCGTGGACCACGGCTTCGGCCAGGGGGTGCTCGGACTTCTCTTCCAGGGCCGCGGCCCAGGCCAGAACCTTGGTCTCGGTCCAGCCGGCAAAGGCCGTCACGTCCGTCACCTGGGGGGCGCCCCGGGTGAGGGTGCCGGTTTTGTCGAAGACCACGGTGGTAAGGCGGTAGGCCCGCTCCAGGGGTTCGCCGCCCCGGATGAGGATGCCCATCTCCGCGCCCCGTCCGGCCCCCACCATCACCGCGGTGGGGGTGGCCAGGCCCATGGCGCAGGGGCAGGCGATGATGAGCACCGCCACCATGCTCACCAAGGCCCGGGTGAGGGCCGGGGGCGGCCCCCAGAAGAACCAGGCGGCAAAGGTGAGAACCGCCAGAACCATGACCACGGGCACGAAGACCCCGGCCACCCGGTCCGCCAGGCGCTCGATGGGGGCCTTGCTGGTCTGGGCCTCTTCCACCAGGCGGATAATCTGGGAGAGCACCATATCCCGGCCCACCCGGGTGGCCCGGAAGACCAGAAAACCCCGCTGGTTCAGGGTGGCGCCCCAGACTTCCGTGCCCGGCTCCTTGGCCACCGGCAGGCTCTCCCCGGTGAGCATGGATTCATCCACGCTGGAGCCCCCTTCAATGACCACCCCATCCACGGGGATTTTTTCGCCGGGCCGCACCAGGATTTCATCGCCCACCACCACCTGCTCCAGGGGCAATACCGTTTCCTGGCCGTTGCGGCGCACCCTGGCGCTGGGGGGGGCCAGGGCGAAGAGCCGCCGGATGGCCTCCGAGGCCCGGCCCCGAGTGCGGGCCTCCAGCCAGCGACCCAAAATGATAAAGGTGATGATCATGGCGGTGGTGTCGAAATACACGTCAGGCATGTGGCCGGCCGCGGCCACGGTGTGGGGAAAGAAAGTGACCCAGGCGGAATAAACATAGGCCGCGCCCGTCCCCAGGGCCACCAGGCTGTCCATGTTGGCGGACCCGTGGCGGGCGGCCTTCAGCGCGCCGGTGAAAAAGGGTGACCCGGAATAAAACAACACCGGCGTGGTGAAGATCAGGAGAACGAAGCACCAGGCCTGATGGCCCATTCCCAGCCAGCCCTGGAGGGGCGGGACCATGGCCCCCAGAAAGACCGGCAAACTTAGCCCCAGGGCCAGAAGGAAGCGGAGTTTCATCTTCTGGGCTTCGACATCGGGGGAGGGCGGGGGCTGCCGCTCTTCCTTGAAATAGCCCTCCACTTCGTAACCGGCTTGCTGAATTACGGCTTTTAAGGCTTCCACCGTGACCGGAGGAGCCTGGTATTTTACCTTGGCCTGGCGGGTGGCCAGGTTGACCAGGGCCTGCTCCACGCCCGGCACCTGGTTCAAAGACCGTTCCACCCGGCTCACGCACGCGGCGCAGTGAAGCCCGCCCAGAACCAGGGTTACTTCTTCGGTTGCTGGCATGAAAGTTCCTTTTTTTAGCCATCAGCTATCAGCTTTCAGCTTTCAGCCGGGGAATTCATTAAATTGCTGACTGCTGATAGCTTCTATAATAAAAACTCGCCTGCCCAAAGGCAAGGTGTCCTCTCCGGGGGCTTGTCCGCCTTGCCTGGGGAACAGATAACTGCTACTATATTTTTATGGTCAAGTTGCCGAAATTGAAAAAAGCCGAAAAGACTATAGAAAGGCAAACCCGGCTCCTATTGGTCAACCTGGTGCGGGGAGCCTTGGTGATCCTGATCCTATGGCTCATCGTGGGGAACCTGGACTGGTATGACCCTTGGCTGTCACTGAAGCCCGAGATCTCCCAGGTGGGCGCCCGGACGGAGTTCCTGGTGGAAGCCGGGGACAAGGACGCGGGCATCAAAAAAGTCCGGGTGGCGGTCAAGCAAGGAGACCAGGAAAAAGAGGTCTTGAGCCGGACTTACCCATCATCCTGGGGGATTTTCGGGTCCAAAGGCTCCGAGATTACTAAAGTAGAGGTCCCGTTTGTCCTGGAAGCCAAAGCCCTGGGGCTCCAGGATGGCAAGGCCACGCTGCTGGTGGAGGTCTGGGACCGCTCCTGGCGCAATTATTTTCAGGGCCGCCATGCTTCCCTATCCCTGGAGATGATGGTGGACCTGGTGCCGCTGAAGCTGACCTTTCAGTCAGTGAATCACCTGCTCCATTCGGGTGGCGCCGGGGTCATCTGCTACCGCCTCAGCAAAGCCGCCGGGGAAAGCGGGGTGTTGACCGGCGGGGTTCTGTACAAGGGCTTTCCCAACCCCAAGGGTCCCGAGGGCGAATATGTCTGTCTGTTCCCGGTCTCCCGGGAAAGTTCGGGCACGGCGCAGGTGGATCTGGTGGCTCGATCCGCCTCCGGCAGTGAAGTCCGGCATCGGGTGAGCTTCAAGGTCAAGCCCCGGAAGTGGCGCCAGGACCGGATGAACCTGTCGGAGGATTTTTTGCGCCAGGTGGCTGCCACCTTTTCCGTGGCCCATCCCGGAGACCTGGTGGCGGCCTACCTGGAAGTCAACCGGGAATTGCGGCGGAAAAACCACGACCAGGTGCGCCAGGTCTGTTCCCAAAGCCAGCCCCAGACCTTGTGGTCCGGGGCCTTCCAACGCCTGCTGGGCAAGCCCATGGCCCGGTTCGGCGACAAGCGGGCCTACTTTTACCAGGGCCGCCAGATCGACCAGCAGGTGCATCTGGGTGAAGACCTGGCTTCCCTGGAGAAGAGCCCGGTGCCTGCGGGCAACCGCGGCGTCGCGGTGCTGGCCGAACCCTTGGGCATCTACGGTCAGACGGTGATCCTGGACCACGGCCTGGGGGTCTTTTCCATGTACAGCCACCTGAGCCAGATCGACGTCCAGAAGGGGGATAAGGTGGAGAAAGGGGCCACCGTGGGGCGCACCGGCGCCACGGGTCTGGCCGGTGGGGATCACCTCCATTTTTCCATGATCCTCCAGGGAGAATTCGTGGACCCGGTGGAGTGGTGGGATCCCCACTGGCACAAGGACCAGATGGAGGGCCAGTGGGCCCGGGCCGCAACGTCCACGGGGGAGCCGGTCAAAGCCGCCGCGGCTCGGCCGGGCAAGGCCGGGAAGGCCAAAGGCAAGGCCAAGCCGGCCAAAAGCAAAAAGAAACGCTGAGGATTGGTAGCAAAAAAAGTCGATAATGATTATAAAAAAAGAAGGATAGAATCGGACCGGGGGAATGAAATAATTCACCACCAAGACACAAAAGCACAAAGATACACCAGGGAATAGATTCCTGGTGGTCTTGGTGTCTTGGTGGTTAATTTTTTCCCTTTGCCCCCCAAATCGCTAACTTAATGGAAGGTGAATATGATCCTGAAAGTCAACCCCCAAAACCCCCAAGAGCGCCTGCTGCGCCAGGCCGTGCAGGTCCTGACCAACGGCGGCCTCATCGCCTATCCCACGGACACCTGCTACGCCATCGGCTGCGACTTGTA
>VGSO01000263.1 GCA_016874945.1 Deltaproteobacteria bacterium | reverse complement strand
GATGAGCTTGCGGACCTGTCCCCCCAGCCATTCATCGTACAGGTCCAGGGCCGGTTTGCCGTTAATTTCCACAATGGCCCGGCCCTCCACTTTGGTGACCACTCCCCCGGGCGTGTCCACTTTGTCGAACCCCCCTTCAAACACCAGGCCCATCGGCAGGCGGGTGTAGATGACGGCCAGGGAGATTCCCCGGGGAAAAACGTTATTCTTTCCCAGAATCCCGAACCGGGGGCCGCCGGCGGTTCCGCCCAAAACGGGCGCGCTTTTCCCCATCTCCGCCTCAATGCCCGCCAGGGCTTCGTCCTCGTCGCCGTGTGAGATGGTGGTCAAAATGACCTGGGGTTTATCCTGGATTGGGCGGCCGGCGCTCTTCAGGGCCCGGCGCAGGGCGGCTTGAGAGGCTTCCCGGACCGTAGCGTACGCCCCAAAATCCGCGGCTCCCACGGCGAACCCAATATCCCGGGAAGTCACCGTCATCAGCGCCAGGGCTCGTTCATGGAGTTGAGGCTCATAGCCCTTAGCGGCTGCCTTAATGAAGCCCTTATTGGTGAGCACGGCCCGGGAATCGGAAGTCCCGCCGAAAATCTTGGTCTTTTCGCCCCATAATTTCCGGGCCGCGGCCAAGATGCCCGGCAGGTCGCTGCCGGAACTGGCGAAGATAATGGCAAAGTCCGGCGGCGTTGCCGGTTTGCCCTTCAGGGCCATGGCCGCCGCCTCCTCTAACGCCTGATCCGCCTCCTGGCGGCGGCTCCAGCCGGCGCCCACCTCGGTTCCGGGAACCCCCTCCGGTTCCGCTGCCGGCCGCTCTGGGGGGACCAGGCTGAATTGGGGCTTCTCTCCCCAATAAGAGGTGAGGCCGCCTTGCAGAAAAATCAAGGCGATTACGAGGGTTATGGCAATTACCCCAACCACTAACCATCTTTTGCCTGACATATGGATAACTCCGCGGGTAGTATAACAGCAATTTATGGAAGAAGTTTTTCTTTCAGGATGACCGCCAGTATCGGCCAGACCCGGCTTTTCATGGGTTAACCCCCGAAGGTTAAACAATAATTGACGCCATTTTCTATTTCTATCGGTATCTTGAGTCAACTCTTTAGTTAGGAGTTGTAGCAAATTTGCTGTTCGGATTTCTGACCGAGTGGCGTTCAAAGGCAAGAACCTGCAGGGGCGCGATCTTATACCGTTTTCAGTTTTCGGTTTTCGGTTAAAAGAATAAACGATATTAACAAGTTAAACAGCAAGTTTGTTTCATTTGAAAATGAAAATGATATTATCCCTTGCCTTTAATGCGCCCTTGCTCCTTCATTGACCCAGATTAGTAGAGAGTCGCCCCGAAATTAAAAAAGGCAGGAACCCCTGCCTTTTTAAAATATTTTCCGCCCCTCCGGATACCGGATGCTACCACTTGGCATCAAAGATGCTGGTAACTTTGGAAATGATGCCGCCCTTTTTTTCCTCCGGCGTGTTCAGGATCTTTTGGCATTCTTCCATGCGGGCTTGGGCCAGGGCTTTTTGGGGGAAATTGGGATGTTCCTGGACTAACCCCTGATAACGGTCCAAGGCCGCCTGGTAGCGCTTGTTCTTGTAATAAAATTCGGCGATGTAAAATTCGTGCTCCACCAGGTCCTGAATGCACTTGGCCATATATTTATCCGCCTTGGGGATATACTCGCACTGGGGAAACTTCTGCTTCAGCCGGCGGAATTCCTGGAGGGCCTTCAAGGTGAAGCTCTGGTCCCGGTCAATGGTGGACCGCTGACGGTAGTAGCACAGGGCTTGGCGATAAACGCAATAAGGCACCGCTTTGTTGGTGGGGTGAAGTTTTTCGAATTCCTTGTAAGCCCCCAGAGCTTCGTCGTATTTCTTTTTGTAAAAGTAAGCATCCGCCACCTTGATCTGGGCCATCAGGGCCTGGTCGCTATAAGGATAGCGGTCCCGCACTTTTTCGAAGGTTTCGATGGCGGCGTCGTACTTCTTGCCTTTTAATTTCTTGATGCCTTCTTCCGCCATGACTTCCGGCGGCCGGTCCGGACCGGGGTTTTTCTTGCCGAACCAGCCCTTCACGGTGCCGCAGTTGGCTCCCAGCGCGGCTATCATCCCCACCAGCAGCAGCTTGAGCCATTTTTTCCTTTTCATTGTCCTCCCCCCTTGCTGAGGCCCGTCAGGTAATGCTCCGCGGCAAAAGCGGCGATGGCCCCGTCACCCACGGCCGTGGCGATCTGCCGCAGGAGTTTGTGGCGCGCGTCCCCCACGGCAAAGATGCCCGGAATATCCGTAGCCATTTGCTCATCGGTGAAAATGAAGCCCCATTCGTCCATGGCCACCCGGCTTTTCAGCCAGCCGGTGTGGGGAGTGATGCCCACAAAGATAAAAATCCCGGTGACCTCCAGGGTGGACGGCTCTCCGGTTCTGACGTTTTTCAGCCGGACATGTTCCACCACCTCGTTGCCCTGGATTTCCTCCACCACGGTATTCCAGTGAATCCGCACTTTCTCCGAGGCAAAAATCCGCTCCTGGAGGACCTTTTCCCCCCGGAAGGCGTCCCGGCGGTGTATCAGGTGGATCTGGTCGGCGAAGCGGGTGAGGAAGAGGGTGTCGGTGAGCGCGGTGTCGCCGCCCCCCACCACTGCAATGGTGTGGCCCCGGTACAAGGCCCCGTCGCAGGTGGCGCAGTAGCTGACGCCTTTGCCGGTGAACTCAAATTCCCCCGGTATCCCCAGGCGGCGGTAGCCGGCCCCGCTGGAGATGATTACGGCCCCCGCAGTGAACTGGCGGTCTTCCAGGACCACGGTGTGGGGCGGCCCGGGCCGTAGCTCCACCGCCTCTCCCGACAGGAACTCCAGGCCGAAACGCTCCGCCTGCCGGCGCATGAGGTCGCTGAGCTCGAACCCGGAGACGCCGTCGGGAAAGCCGGGGTAATTTTCCACCAGGTCGGTGGTCATCATCTGGCCGCCGTGGATGAGCCGTTCAATGAGCAAGGACTTGAGCCGGGCGCGGCCGGCGTAGATACCCGCGGTGAGGCCCCCGGGGCCGCCCCCGACGATGATTAAATCATAATCCCAATTCATCCCCGTGCCGGAGTCTTAAAGGGCTTTTTTCAGGGCATTTTCAATGAGAGAACGGGAAACCGCGCCGGTTATCTGCTCCACCACCTGCCCGCCCTTGAAGATGATGAGGGTGGGGATGGCCCGGATGCCGTACCTGGCCGGGGTCTTGGCGTTTTCGTCCACGTTCATCTTGGCGACTTTTACCTTGCCGGCGTAGTCCCGGGCCAACTCTTCCACCACCGGGGCGATGGCCCGGCAGGGGCCGCACCAGGCGGCCCAGAAGTCCACCATGGCCGGTATATCGGCTTTCAGGATTTCCTGCTCAAAATCAGCGTCCCCCACAGACAGAGGTTCGGACATAGAGGCGCCTCCTGCAGAAATGTCGATTAAAAGGCGGTAATTCAATAATATTTACCTTTTTCACCAGGGCAAGTCAAATAATTTTGCTTAGGGGGTTTTACCGAGGAAATGTACTAGATGGATAACAATTGATAATTACGAAAATTTTTGCTATTTTTCCATTATATCGGATGGAGGGTTGGTCTCTCCATGAAAGACCCATTGCCACGTGTTTTAGGAGAGTTGCGGGAGCGCCTGACGTCCCTTTACGGCGATCGCCTGGTGCGTCTAGTCCTCTATGGTTCCGCCGCCCGGGGAGATTATGATCCCCAGGGTTCCGATATTGACGTTCTGGTGGTATTAAAAGGCCCCGTGGACGGCGGGGAGGAAATTGACCGGACCAGCTTTATTGTGGCGGATCTGAGCCTGGAGCACGACGTGGTCATCGCCTGCGTGTTCATGGACCAGGAGCGTTTCTTACACCGGCAAGGCCCTTTTCTGCGCAACGTGCGCCGGGAGGGGATACGCTTGTGACCCCGGAGCAGGAATAACTACTGGCAAAAATCACTCAAGTTTATTGAGATCAAACTTAATTTTGCGTGATTCCTCAGAGCTATTATGGGAGAACACTGCTGTCCGGCACGCTAATTGAATAGCAAAGGTTGTCGGTTATCAGGTGGCCGGGGGCAAAGCATCGCCCAGAGGTCACAGCGCTCCATGAGCATGATTTGGGCCAGGCGAGTGAGTTCCAGGAGTCCCCAGCCAGCCTTGGTTTTGAGCTTGACCCACACCAGCAGCAGGTAAGCGATCAACGCGGTCCAGATCTGGATCATCACGGCATTCTTGGAGGTGCCGTAAAAGGCTTTAATTTTCAGGTTTTGCTTGATCCACTTGAAAAAGAGTTCGATCTTCCAGCGGCGGCGATAAAGCTCGGCTACTTGCAGGGCCGGCAGGTCCAGGCGGTTGGTTAAAAAGACATATTCCTTGCCGGTCTCCGGGTCCTGGTAGTGGACCCGGCGCAGCAGGTCGGGGTAACAG
>VGSO01000262.1 GCA_016874945.1 Deltaproteobacteria bacterium | reverse complement strand
CGGGTGCGGGTGCGCCTCACCCGGAAAAAGGCCCAGTTCGCCGAGGGCCGGGTGGTGGAGGTATTGGAGCAATCCCCGGCCTATAAGCCCCCGTTTTGCCCCCATTTCGGCCTCTGCGGCGGCTGCCAGTGGCAGGACCTGGCCTACCAGGAGCAACTTAGCTGGAAGCGGGTCCACGTCCAGGAATGTCTCCGACACCTGGCGGGACTGACCCCTGATGACATCCAGGCGGCGACGTCCTCTCCGGACCAACGCTACTATCGCAACAAAATGGAGTTCACCTTTGCCCCCCGGGCCTGGCTGCCGGAGGCCGACTTCATTCCAGGACAACCTCCCGGCGGTGTATTAGCCCTGGGACTCCACGTGCGGGGCTATTTCAACCGGGTCTTCGACGTGGAGCACTGCTTCCTGCAATCCCCCCAGACCCCGGAGCTCGTCTCAGTGGTGCGCGATTGGTGCCGTCAAAGCGGTCTGCCGGCCTATACCACCCGGGATCACCGGGGATTCTGGCGTTTCCTGGTGCTCCGGGAGGGCAAGCGCACCCGGCAGACCCTGGCGCACCTCATCACCAGCGACCAGGGCGACCCGGCGGCGGTGGACGCCTTGGCCGCGCACCTCTTGGCCCGCTTTCCCGCCCTCACCACCCTGGTTCATTCCACCAGCCGCACCAAGGCCCAGGTGGCCGTGGGGGAAGTCAGCCGCAACCTCTGGGGGCCGGGCTATATTGAAGAAGAACTATGCGGGCTGCGCTTCCGGATATCGGCCCAATCCTTCTTTCAGACCAACACCCTGGCCGCGGAAGCCCTGTACCAGGCCGTCGGCCGACTGGGGGAATTTTCCGGTCAGGAGACCGTCTGGGACCTTTACTGCGGCGCGGGCAGCATCGCCCTGGCCATTGCCTCCCAGGCGCGCCAGGTGGTGGGGTTCGAATTGGCCCGGGAAGCCGTGAACGACGCCTACGCCAATTGCCGCCTCAACGGCGTGGATAACTGCCGGTTCCTGGCGGGCGACCTGAAGGACCTGATCCGGGAGGCCCTAAGGGACCACCGACTCGCCCCGCCCCCCGACGTGGTGGTTACCGATCCGCCCCGGGCCGGCATGCACCCCCAGGTGGTGCAAGCCCTCCGGGAGTTGGCCCCCCGACGCATCGTGGCGGTGTCGTGCAACCCCGCCACCCTGGCCCGGGACCTGGCCCTTTTGGAGGATCGCTATGAGGTCCAGACCATCCAGCCCTTTGACCTCTTCCCCCATACCGCCCACATCGAGTGCGTGGCGCGCCTGGAGAGGCGGGAGAAGGCTTAGACAAGAAGAGGTTGCTCTTCCTTCGAAACTCAAACAAGCGCATCTTGACGTCAAAGCGTTATGAGGTTAAAATCCCGTCATGGAAACCAAACAGAAAAGAGCCACTATTTATTTCGATCCGGACCTTCATCGCGCCTTACGCCTCAAGGCCGCGGAAACAGACCATTCGGTATCCCAATTGGTCAACGAGGCTGTTAAGCTCAGCATGGCTGAGGATATGGAAGACCTGGCCGCTTTTGAAGAGCGGACCGCCGAACCTAACCTGCCTTTTGAAAAAGTCCTAAAAGACCTAAAGCGGCGTGGCAAGATCTAGGCTGTTGATTAAGCCGTCAGCGGTAAAAGAAATTGAAGCTATCCCGCTGAAACAGGATCGCCAACGAGTGGTGGAGCGGATCATCAGGCTCGCCGATAATCCCCGCCCCATAGGATGCGAGAAACTATCGGGGCAAAATAAATACCGAATCAGGCAAAGACGTTATCGAATAGTCTATTCCATTGACGATCCAGACCTGCTCGTTAATATTGTTAAGGTGGGCCATAGGAAGGATGTTTACCGGTGAGCTTGAATCAGATCGCGGCCGCTGCCGGGCAATTCGTCACCAAGGGCCGTGTCCTGGATATGCAGGAATACGGCAGCGGCAACGTCCACGACACCTTCCTGGTGACGGTGGGGCGCGCCACGAAAGGCCATGCTCACCCTACTGGAGATTCCCCCGAAGTATCCCGTTTTATTCTACAGCGCCTCAATACCCGGGTGTTTCGCCAGCCGGAGACGGTCATGGCAAACATGCGCACGGTCACCGAGCATGTTCGCCAGCGTTTGGAGAGCCATCCGCCGAGTATCGGCCCCCGGTTCGAACTGCCCCGGGTGTTGTTGACCCGGGAGGGCGGAGACCATTGGATTGACCCCGGCGGGTCCTTCTGGCGAGCCCTGAGCTTCATAGGGGCCGCCCGCACCTTTGACGCCATCCAGGATCCGGGGCGCGCCCGGGAGGTGGGCTATGCCCTGGGCCGGTTTCACCACCTCGTGAGCGACCTGCCCCCGGACCGGCTGGCGGACACCCTGCCCGGGTTTCACCACACCCCGGTCTATCTGCGGCACTATGACGAAGTCCGGGCAGCCGGCGGCCACCGCCCATCTGCCGCAGTGGATTATGTCATTAAGTTTATAAGTTCACGCCGAACCTGGGCCGCCGTTCTGGAAGACGCCAAAGCCCAGGGACATCTGCGCGTTCGGGTGATTCACGGGGACCCCAAGGTCAACAACGTCATGCTGGACGCGGCCACCGGGCAGGCCGTAAGCATCATTGACCTGGACACCGTCAAGCCCGGCCTGGTGCATTACGACCTGGGGGACTGCCTGCGCTCGGCATGCAATCCCCTGGGCGAAGAAACGGAGAACTGGGAGGGGGTGCGCTTCGACCCCGACCTGTGCCGGGCCATGCTCCGAGACTACCTTTCCCAGGCCCGGGGTTTTCTCACCGGCAGCGACTATCATTATTTTTACGACGCCATCCGCCTCATTGCCTTCGAGCTGGGTCTGAGGTTCTTCACCGACTATCTGGAGGGCAACGTTTACTTCAAGGCCCGGCATCCGGAACACAACCTGGCCCGGGCCCTGGTCCAATTCAAACTCACCGAAAGCATCGAATCCCAGGCTGAATCTATTCATAGCATCATCGGGGATTTGAGATAAGCTATCAGCTTTCAGCCGTCAGCTTTCAGCATTAAAGGAATTATGAGGAACTTCTATTTCCATTGACCGATATATTACTCGTTCCCCAACGCAGCCTGGGGCGAGGCTCTATTACCAAGTCGCAGTCGAAAGGCAACAGTTGTAGCGTGATTTATCACGCCCGCCTTTGGGGCGCAATAAATTGCGTCCATACTATAATATCTTTTTGATTGCATCTTGGTATTAGAAAGCTGATAAATGAAAGTTGAAAGCTGAAAGCCAAAAGCTCCTATGCCCCTGAAAAAGCTCACCGCCGACGCCTTTTTTGCCCTGCAAATCGTCCTGGCCATCATCTCCGGCGGCAGCCAGTTACTGCGCCTGCTCACCACTTCCCAGGGGGTGAATTTCAGTTGGCTGGCTAGCTGGCTGACCTTCCTGTTGATCAACCTGACGCTGACCATCAGGGCCCACCGCAGCCAGCCCAGCCGGGTCACCCTCCAGACCGTCATGACCTATGCCGCCTGGACCACGGTCATTGCCGCGTGCCTGCTGGTAATGCTCTGGAAGGGGACGGAATTGTGGGATTTAAAAGACACTGCGACCACCACGGTGGTGGGATTGGCCGTACTCCTTACCTGGCTGCAAGCCCGGCGGCGGGGCCTCAAAATCACGGACCCGCTGGTGAGCGGCCTCCTGGCGGTTTGGTTCGTCGGTCTCCCGCAACTAACCCTGGCCTATAAAATCTTCACCGTGGGCGGGGCAGGCCTGGCCGGAGAGATGTTATTGGCCGGGCATATCGGCATCATGACCCGGCTGGGCCAGCTCTGGTTTGCCATCCGGGAGGCGGGGTGGGACCGCAACCGCCAGGGCGCGGCCCTGAGCGAAATCGCCAACGAAGCCACCTGGCTGCTGGTCACCCTGGCCTGGCTGGCGCGTTGGTAATAAAACCAGTTTCCAGTTTTGCGTTTTCAGTTAAAAGAATTAAGGAATTTTTTCTGGTTCCCAGGCTTTGCTTGGGGACCCCATTGAATGCAAAGCTTAGCTTTGCAGTTAATTTAAATCAGTTAATTTAATGGCCTATTGGCTCTGCTCCGTGATTTTATGGCCGGTAGCTCACTATAGAGCCTCGCTATTGATTACCTTACCATTTTATCTTTTTTCTCGTTCCCAAGCTGGGCTTGGGAACGGAATTATTGTCCAAGCTGAGCTTGGGCAATAAAAGAGTCAAGAGATTCCCATGATTAACATGAAGATATTTCAAGCAAAGCAGAGCTTTGCATACAAGTGGGTTCCCAAGCTCAGCTTGAGAACCGGAATAAATTAATTGGTTCTCATCCGAAAAGATATTTAGCTGAAATAATTGGATAAAGGGCAATTATTCCTCGCGATTTTACTCGGAAAATGTTATCTTCTATCAAGTAACAAGCTGATTTAATTTAGAAAGATAACTTTCC
>VGSO01000261.1 GCA_016874945.1 Deltaproteobacteria bacterium | reverse complement strand
ACTCCTTAACTTTCCAGACTTCCTGGCCCACGTAGTTGACGATGGGAAGCTGGAGCTTCTCGTCTTCCTGGGTGAGGGCCGCCATGCGGTCCCGCTCCATCACGGAGTAGGTGTACTCCATGCCGTACCCCAGGCCGCCGGTGGTGGGGTCCACCAGGATGTGGCTGTCCTTAACCCCCAACTGGCCCAGAAGGATGTTCAACTGCTTGGCCAGGTTGACGTCGATGGGGGAGTTGGCGATGACCGTGTGGTTGTAACCCAGGCAGGCGGCCCCGATCTTTTTATAATTCTTGTCCTGGACCGGGCCGATGATGAGGTTTCTGTCGGCGCAGGCCTCGGCCACTGCGGGAAGGACCTCCGCGTCCTTTTCCACGTTGCCGGTGCCGAAGACGATGAGAGGAACGTCAATGGCTTCTGCCAGTTTCTTGGCCGTGGCTGCGGCCGCTTCCGGAGGCGCGTCGTCGCCGTTGGGGTCAGTGCTCACCAGAACCAAGGCGATGGCTTCCGCGCCAAATTCCTTGATGCACTTCTGGGCCCAGGCCACCGGGTCTTTGGCCACGTCTTTGATGGGTTCATAGCAGGGACCGGCCCATTCTTCGCCAGGGTCCTTGTCCCACACTTCCATAGCCACGCGGGGGATGTTGGGCATTGCCCCTTCAAAAATATAGAAGGGGTAAGAGGTCTCGCCTCCCAAGGTGATGGCCTTGTCGCCTTTCCCGATGGTTACGGGTTTGATCGCCCCTGAGTAAATCTGTTTGGGAATCTCGAAAGCCAAGGTGGTTCCCTCCTTATTTGTCCGGATTCTCCGGCTCTTAGCTCATTTAAACTTGGGGACTATAAACATTGTGAAAATAATAATTTATTAGGCAACCTGTCAAGCAAAAAATCACGCCTGAAGGCCAGGATTATGGAACTTAGGTCAATAATCGTTCAAAAATGCCAAAAGCCGCCTGTAAAGCCGGGGAGTCCGCGGGCAGCCGGTAGGTGGGACGGCCCTGGCTGTCAAATTCGGCGATGAGGGGGTCTTCGGGGATGAGCCCGGCCAGCTCCAGGCCCTGGGCCTCAATTTCTTCCTGGCTACGGGGGCTGATACCGTTGGTGGCCCGGTTGACGATGAGCACCGCGCGGCCCACCACGATTTTGAGCTGCCGGGACAGGTCCTTGAGACGCCGGGCCGCCTGGATGCCCCGCCAGGAAGGGTCCGAGACCAGGACCAGCAGGTTCACGTCTTTGGTGGTGAGGCGGCTGACGTGCTCCATGCCGGCTTCGTTGTCCATGACGATGTACGGATAGTTTTTCTGCAGGACGTCCATGAAGCGGGCCACCAGGTTGTTGGCGGCGCAGTAGCAGCCGGGGCCTTCGGGCTGGCCCATGGCGATGAGGTCGAAGCCGTCGGCCTCCACCAGGGCCTGGTTGATGCGCATTTCAATGAGCTGGTCCTTGGTGATGTCCACCAGGCCGCCGCCTTTTTTCATCTCTTCCCGGGCCTGGCCCACGGTCATGTCCACTTCGAGGCCCAGGACTTCGTTGAAATTGCTGTTGGCGTCGGCGTCCACCGCCAAAACCGGGGTCTTGCCGCGCTCTATCAGGTAGCGCAGCGCCATGGCGGCCACCGTGGTCTTGCCGGTGCCGCCCTTACCTGCCATGGCAATGAGAAAACTCACCGCCTACCCTCCTTTTTGTGTGAAAATCATCACAATTATATTACTAAAAAAGATTTCTGTCAAAACTATTTGGAAGAAGGACTCCGCCTTTGAACGAAGCGAAGAAGTAGGGCTGCCGGGTATAAATCGGCAGCCCACACTACCCACGGAAAACCCGGAAGGACCAGGTAAAAACTAAAAGCTAAGGCGTCCTGGAGAGGCGGAAGCCCAGGAAGCTGTGCCGGTCGGCGGGGTCGACGTGGTTTCGATGGCCACAACGCACCCGCGTCGGGTAGCTGTTCCAGCCGCCGCCGCGGATCACCCGATGGGCGCCGCCGCTCGTACTCATATACACAGGATTGTAACGTTGGTGTTTACTATAGGCGTCTGCATCATATACATCCTCGCACCATTCCCAAGCGTTGCCTGACAGGTCATACAAGCCCCAACGATTGGCACGGAATCCTCCCACCGGCGCCGTAAATACATAGCCATCGTGGCAATTATGGACGGTCAAGGCCGGAAACTCCCGCTTCGTCGTCTCATCCGCCACATTGCCATACTTACACGCCTCATCCGGGTTGTCCCCCCAGTATCTGGCCGTGGTCGTTCCAGCCCGGCAGGCATACTCCCACTGGGCTTCCGTGGGCAATTGAAATTTACCCTGCCCCTTAAGCGACATCCATGCCGCCATCGCTTGCGCATCGTTTAAAGAAACACACACCACCGGATGGCGGTCATCCTGGGAAAAACCCGGCTGACGCCAATTCAGGCCCTGCTGTTTACCCCACTTGCCATCCTTATAACCATAAGACCAGCCTTCCTTCTCCGCTTCGGTCTTATAGCCGGTGGCCTCGACAAACTTCCTGAACTGACCTCTGGTAACTTCATGTCGGCCCAGCCAGAACCCGTCCAACTGCACCTCATGCACCGGACCTTCACCGGGGTATCGGCCTTCCTCGCTATCCGGACATCCCATCTGATACTTCCCTCCCGGCGCCCAGACAAACTCCATCCCCGTTACCGGGTCCGTCCAGGGGTCACCCGGCTGGGGAACCCTGGGCGTCTTATCCCTGGCCAGTTTTGTGGCGGAGGCCGCTTTCTGCTTGACCGGTTCCACCGGGGTAATTTCTTCCGGGGGCGGCGCCGCATATCCCCTGGCCGGCCCGATGGCCATAACCACCAGAACCAACGCCCAGCCTGGAATGGACCCACTCCAGCCCCGGCGCCAGTAAGATAGCCTTGGTAACATTATCCGCCTTCCATATCCCATTAATTATTACTGAGGTCAATTAATGGTTCCCATTCCTTCGCACGCCAAATTAATTTTTTAGGGGATTCGGTTGATGATAGTGAGAACAATTTTATGGCCTGAGTAATACTTAAGGTTAATAAAGACTGCTTGGGGGCCGGAGCTAAGGCAATAAGCAATTTTATTTTTTCTAAAGCGCCTTCGGCATCAACAGCGCCAGAGATCAATGATGGGAGCGCCCCGGAATTCGTCGAGGACCAGAGCCACAGGGAGGAACTTCCATCGGAGATCAGACCCAGCCTTACCATTCCTGCCCTTTCAGGGTATCCAGGCTGGCGTAATGAGTGAGATCAAAGTGGATGGGGGTGATGGAAATGTAGCCGTCCCGGAGCGCCGCGTAATCCGTGTCCAGATCCCAATGGCGGCGGTTGTTGATTTCCGCCAGCCAGTAATAGACGCGCTCCCGGGGGTCCACCCGGCGCTGAAAACGCTCCACCAGTTGGCCGGTGTCCTGGCGGGTCACTTTGACCCCCCGGACCTGGTCCCGGGGCAGGGCCGGCAGATTGATGTTAAGAACCACGCCGTTGGTCCATCCCGGCCACTTCTGCAAGCGAGCCACCAGGCCGCCGGCCAGGGCCGCGGCCTCGGCAAAGTCCGCGTCTTTGTAAGTGTTCAGCGACAGGGCCACACCCCGCACCCCCAGGATGGCGGCTTCCGTGGCCGCGGACACGGTGCCCGAATAGAGCACGTTGATGCCCACGTTGGGCCCCAGGTTGATGCCCGAGACCACCAGATCCGGGACCTGGGGTAGGAGTTCGGCGATGGCGATTTTGACGCAGTCTGCGGGGGTGCCGGTTACGGCCCAGCCGGCTGTGCCGCCGGGAAGGGCCACCTCTTTAACCCGCAAAGGCGTGGCCAGGCTGATGGAATGCCCCACCGCGCTCTGCTCGCTTTCCGGGGCCACCACGGAAATCGTTCCCAGGCGTTGGAGCTCCCGGTGCAGGGCTTCCAGACCGGGAGCAAAGATGCCGTCGTCGTTAGTCACCAGGATGCGCATATTGAGTTTCGAGTTTTGAGTTTCGAGTAATAGAGCCTCGGGGTTGGACAGATAAGTCTGGCTCGCCCATTAAAAACTACTAAACCGCCAAACCGCTACTTCTTCCCTCCAGTCCCCTTCTCCTTAGGCAGAGGGGTGGTGAGCCGGTTCATGTCTTCCTGCCAGTCCTGGTATTCCTTAAGGGAAACGAGGTAGGCCTGGGTCTTATCCCCCGTCCGGGTGCGAATCTCCACCTGGGCCGTCCCCGTTTTGCCCCACTCTTCCAGGTGGAAGATAAGCTGGCCGGCGCCGTCATAGATTTCCAGCCGGCAGCTTTCCTGTTTACCGGTCCATGCGGTCAAGGGCTTCTGATATTCCACCTGCCCCAGCTTCCACAGGGCCGATTCCACGCGCACCGCCGGCTGACTGAGTTCCTGCTTTTCCGGCCCGGTGAGCTTCCAGGATTCCTTTTCTTTCACCCCGGTCCAGAGTTTGTCCGG
>VGSO01000260.1 GCA_016874945.1 Deltaproteobacteria bacterium | reverse complement strand
CAACAGTACCCCAAGAAGGTGGCAATCCAGAACACCAGCCATGGCGGCCGGCTTGTCAGGTCATGTCTGGTCGCTGCGAGAATTAATGTCTACGAAATTATTTATCAACCATTAAAGGGTCATTACCTATTTTTACCAAAGCTTGATAATTTCCGGCTTTAGTTCTGGATAGAATACTTTATAGAAGATTGCTTGGTAGGATAGAAATGTTGCAGTTCTGCAACGTCAAATTTGAAAAGATAATTTATCTTTGATTTCCGGGTAGTTATCTCTTTAATAAAATTGTCGCATTATTGGGATATGTCTTATTTTTTAAAGTCCCTATCCCTGATATGGTACAGGCGCATCTTGCGCCACAGCTTGCTGCGGCTGATCCTGAGTACCCGGGCCGCCTCCTGCTTGCTGCCGTGGGTCATCTCCAGGGCCATGAGGATGGTTTTCTTTTCCAACGCCTGCAGCGGACTCACGGCCTCGGCCAGGGGCAGCTCCATTTCCCGGCCCACCCAAGCGGATTCCAGGCGGGGCAGGTGGCGTTCGGTGATCATGGGGCCTTTGGCAAAGACGAAGCAATATTCCAGAACATGCTGCAATTCCCGGACGTTGCCCGGCCAGGGATGGCGGCAGAAGACTTTCATGACCTTGGGGTCCAGGCCCCGCACTCTCTTGTTAAATTTGCGGTTCAACTTTTCCAGAAAGTGTTTGACCAGGATGGGAATATCCTCACGTTTTTCCCGGAGGGGGGGAAGATCGATAGGCACCGTAAAAAGCCGGTAATACAGGTCATCCCGGAACCGGCCCTGGCGCATAGCCTCCTTCAGGTTCACGTTAGTGGCCGCCACGACCCTGGCCTCCAAAGGGATCTTCCGGGTGCCGCCCACTCTCATAAAAGCCTTTTCTTCCAGGACGCGCAGCAACTTCACCTGGAGTTCGGGCTTGAGGTCGCCGATTTCATCCAGAAACAGGGTTCCTCCCCTGGCCAGTTCGAACCGGCCCGGCTTGCTGGCCACCGCGCCGGTAAAGGCCCCCCGCTCATGCCCAAAGAGCTCGGACTCCAGCAAGCCTTCCGGGATGGCGGAGCAGTTAACCGCCACAAAAGGCCCTTTATGCCGGGGGCTGTATAGGTGCAGGGCCCGGGCCACCAGTTCTTTGCCGGTCCCCGATTCGCCCTGGATCAGCACATTGGAGTCGGAGGCGGCTATTATCGGCAGATCATGGATAATCTCTTGCATCCGGGGACTTACCCCCACGATCTCAGCAAAAACCTTATGATTAACCTTCTCCGCCTCCGGGCAGGTCAGGGGGTGGAAGGTCTGCACCCCGCCCAGCACGATGTTCCCCGGCTTCTTGAGCTGCGCCGTATTTATCAAGATGAGTTTTTTCTCGCCGATTTTAGTGGTGATTTCCATCTCCTGGTCCAGCATGATTTCCCCGGTGCTCATGGAGATGCGCATGGGACAGTTTTTGTGGCACTGGTCTGCCCGGAAGATGTCCCAACAGAACTTGCCTATCGCTTCCTGCCGGGTGAAACCGGTGATTTCCTCGGCCATGTGGTTAAAGTACAGGAGTTGCCAGCGGGTGTTGATGAGAAAAACCCCTTCGGGGAAATAGTCGTCCAGGATTTCGGAGTGGGTGAGGCTCAGGAACTTCAGCGAGGGAATGAGCTCTTCCCGGTGGGGATTACACTCTAAAGAGGTGAGCGCACACATGACCCCTTCTCCTATATCTAGGCCCTCGGACATCGAGGGGTTGTACGCGCCGGTTCTGGGATCTGAAGTGGACCAGGTAGAGCAGGGGAGCAAAAGAATCGCCATCAGGGGAATACTGATCAGACCTTTTTTCTCCCTACTTTATAAATATAGCAATATTTATACCAGTCAAGAAATTTTATTTGGGACATACCCTCCATTTCCATCTGAGGCATATGTCTCGCTAAAACAGAAAATTTTCGGAGGAGCGGCTAAAATTCTAGATATGATCCGGATAGGGGAAGTTTTCAGTGGCTTGATAAGATCTCAAAACAGAATTATCTCAAAAATTTTAAAAAGTTGTCGATCTGATCTCCATATCTTGCGTGGGCCTTTGTGTGGAGGAAGATTTCAGATGTCGGTGATAGGAGAACACCAGGTTACCGGCGGGAATGGCAGGAATCATTCAGGCCAAGAAGGATGGATAACCTCTGTTTATGGAAGGTTTTTGGCTCTGTGATAAGTTTCGGATCAGGGCAGATATCGTGCCCCGCTTCTTTGTGCCTTCACGATGTCTAAGTGTCCTTACGCCGCCTCAACCTTGTTGGCTGATTCCCCATGTCTCAAGAAATCTTTACCCTGTTTGCCAGCCGGTGCAACTGCGCTCGCACGCCCGGCGGAACCGAGGTGAAGTGAATTAGATAGCCCCTGTCTGACTCGTCTAATTGGTGCATCACTTTGGCGTACACCTCCGGCGACTCTTCCTCGCCGGCCTCCATCTCCAACCGCAGCATAATGTTGGTGTGCGGTGGTAACGAGTCGGTTACCTCGACCACCGCACGCCGGGGGGACAGGCAGACCAAGGTACCGGGGTGCATCTGGTCGTCCATATGCTTGCCGGTCAGCCTCGCATATAAAAAGGGTAACGGTTCGGCAAGAGCGGCGAATTCCCTTTCCTCACCCTCGAGCGATAGCTCCGGGTGGTCATTGTGCCCCAGCAATTCATGACATCTGATGGACCTCCGCATACCCTTGCCGCGTACCTTGACCACGTCACCCAGGATGAGACCGGGGTTGGCTGCGCTTATTAAAGTTGGGGAGACCAGCACCTGTCCGCCTACAGTGAAGCTTTCGATACGAGCTGCCAAATTGACCGTTTGCCCGATGACACTGTACTTAGATCGCTTCGTTGAGCCGATGTTGCCCAGCACCACCTCTCCGGTGTGCAACGCAATCCCCATCTCGATTTCGGGCCAACCCCTTTGGAAGTTATGTTCATTAACTCCCCTCATCGTTTTCTGCATTTCGAGGGCGCAGCGGACGGCACGCTGGGCCGCATCTTCTAATGGCAAGGGTGCACCAAAAAGCACTAGGATAGCATCGCCGATGATATCGTCGATGGTGCCACCGTGTTGTTGGATGATCTCGATCATGGCTGAAAGGTAATAGTTCAACAAAGCGACCACTGTGGCTGGCTCAAGTCGTTCGGACAGAGCGGTAAAGCCCCGTAAATCTGACCACAGCAACGTAACCTCCCGCTTTTCTCCACCTAGTTTGAGCCCTTCGGGCAGGTCGAGGAGTACCCCTACAATGTCGTCGCTGGTATAGCGGCCAAAGGTCTCCCGGATGAACCGGTTGCGGCGCTCGAGCTGTTTGTTCAGATCGAGGAGTTGCTCCCGGGAGTCCTTGAGCTGCTGGGTCATGGTGTTGAAGGCGGTGGAGAAATCCCCCATGAAATCAACTTGCTGCTCCAAATCCCCCGCGGCGATCTGTTGGGTCTTCCAGGCAAGGTGCTTAAGGTTAGATTGCAGGGCCTTGAAGGAATGGGTAACGGCCATCCGATCCATCAGAGGACGAGTGTTCAATTCTCCCTGGGCGATCTGCTCCATGGCTTCGGCAAATAGGACGAACTCGACGAGGAAGCGGTTCACATAGGTAATGAGCTGGCGGATCTCATTGTCCGGGAGGTCCTCCGGGATGGGGATTGGCGGAGGGACTTTCCCGGTGCGCAGGTAATGAAACGTTGCCGTAATTCTGTCAATGAGTTCCTCTTCAACAGAAATCATCTCAAGGCCTCATTTGGGGACTACCGTAAAACGGCAGACACGGCCCCCGGAGCCCCAGCAGTCCACTTCCTTGACATGGAAGTCCTTTCCTGAATATGCAAGCAACAAGCCGGCGATAAATCCTTCATCATAGATGCACACTTCCTCCGCACAAAGGGGAATGCCCGAGCAATCAAGGTCCTCGGCCACAGTTACTACGAAAGAGCCCTTCTCGTAATCGGCCGATTCGACGCGGAATATTCCGATGCCCAGTTCCTTCATGGTGCGCTGGATATCGGCAAAGAAGGTGGTCAAGTCATCCTTTTCGGTGAGCACGTTGTGGCAGTACTCTTCGCCGGCTTTCTTGCCAGCCTCGAAAAAAATCCGGTCAGCATCCTCGACCCCAAAATCCCGGATGAGGAAGTCGCGCAGCGTGAACTGCATCAGGCGGTACACGGCCACGTGCACCATGGGGCCGAGATTCGGTCGACCTTCTTCAATATCACCCAGCATGCTCCAGGCGAATTGACTTTCGTCCCGTTCTTCCTTGAACATAATCACATCTCCTTTTCGCGAAGATTTACCAAACCTTTCTTTTCAGCTCCCTGAATCGCCTCGGCGATCTCCTGGCTGAGCTTGGCCACCGCCCGGCTTTGCGCCGCCACCAGGGCGGCATAATCCGCACCCCCCACCGGCTCGCGAATGCTGGACCGATTCATTTTGAG
>VGSO01000259.1 GCA_016874945.1 Deltaproteobacteria bacterium | reverse complement strand
GGACTTGTTGGCGGTAGAGGCCAAGAGCGTGGCCGGCCTGGGGATTCCGGCAGTTCTCCTTTTCGGCTTGCCGCAAAGGAAAGATGACACCGGCAGCGAGGCCTCCTCCCCCAAGGGCGCGGTGCAGCAGGCGGTGCGCCGCCTGAAAAAAGAGGTCCCGGACCTGGTGGTGATCACCGACGCGTGTCTCTGCGGCTACACCTCCCACGGCCACTGCGGGATCATCAGCCGGGGCGAAATAGATAACGACGCCACCCTGGAGATTCTGGCCCAGGTGGCCGTGTCTCATGCCGAGGCCGGAGCCGACATCGTGGCGCCCTCGGATATGATGGACGGTCGCATCGCGGCCATTCGGGAAGCCCTGGATGAACGGGGTTTTGAGATGACCGCGATCCTATCCTACGCGGTGAAGTACGCCTCCAGCTTTTACGGCCCCTTTCGGGAGGCGGCCCATTCCGCCCCCCAGTTCGGGGACCGCAAGTCCTACCAGATGGACCCGGCCAACGCCCGGGAGGCCCTCCGGGAGGCCATGTTGGACGTGGAGGAGGGCGCGGACATCCTCATGGTCAAGCCGGCGCTTCCCTACCTGGACATCCTGGCCCACCTGCGCCAGGAGTTCAATCTGCCCCTGGCCGCCTACCAGGTGAGCGGCGAGTACTCCATGATCAAGGCCGCGGCCCAAAAGGGCTGGCTCAATGAGGAGGCGGTGATGCTGGAATCCTTGACCTCCATCAAGCGCGCCGGCGCGGACTTGATCTTGACCTATTTTGCCAAGGATGTGGCAAAACTGCTAACCTAAGAATAACCTTGGGGGCGGTTCGCCAACCGCCCCTGCCATACTTTTATGCCTCGAACCGCCATACATTTTTCTCCCCTTCCAATCCTTTCCCACTTCACATATAATCCGTAAGTGCGCCGCCGCGCCGCGCCCTAAGCCCGCCCACGAGGGATTTAATCATGGCCAAAACCAGCCGCCGCCCGGCCTCATCCGTGGAGGGTCCTCCTCCCCCCGGCGGTTACACCCCCCCCGCCAGCACCGAAGCCGAGCAGTCGGTTCTGGGGGCCATCCTGGTGCGGCCGGAAGTCATGGACCAGGTGGCGGACCTCCTGGGGCCCGATGATTTCTATCGAGAGGCCCACGGCCGCATCTACCAGGCCATCCTGGACCTCTACCGCCGGGGGGAGCCGGTGGATTTGGTGACCATCACCGCGCTTCTCAAGGAGCGGGGCCAACTGGAGGGCGTGGGGGGGCCGGCGTTTCTGGCGGGTCTGGCCGAACAGGTGGGGTTCGCCGTCAACGCCCAATACTATGCCGGCTTGGTCCACAGCAAGTCGGTATTGCGCCGCCTGCTGGACTGCGTCCAGGGCATCGCCGCGGATTGCCTGGGTCCCATCGAAGACGTGGAGGAATTCCTGGACGGCGTGGAACAGAAGGTCTTCCAGGTGGCGGAGAGCAAAATCCGGCCGGGTTTCAACCCGGTGAGCAAGTTAGTAGATGATGAAATTGCCAACTTGGAGGCTATCTGGCACCGCGAAAAAGGCATGATCACTGGGGTGCCCAGCGGTTTTAAAGACATGGACCGGCTCACCGCCGGATTTCAGAACGGCGACCTCATCATCCTGGCGGCCCGCCCCAGCATGGGGAAAACCGCCCTGGCCCTAAACATCGCTTTTAATGCGGCATATTGTCATCAGGTGCCAGTGGGCTTTTTCTCCCTGGAAATGTCAAAAGAGCAATTGGTGCGGCGCCTGTTAAGCAGCGAAGGAAGAATTGACGCTAACTTTTTGCGTCGTGGCTATTTCCCCGATCCCAATGAAGACTGGTCTCGCATTCAGGAAGCCGCCGGAAGGCTAATAGAAACGCCTTTATACATCGACGACTCCCCCGCGGCCACGGTCCTGGAGGTGCGGGCCAAGTCCCGGCGCCTCAAGGCCGAAGGCAAGCTGGGGCTGGTCATCGTCGATTATCTCCAACTCATGAAAGGCCGCCACGACGCGCCCAGCCGGGAGCAGGAGATTTCCGAGATCTCCCGCAACCTCAAGGCCCTGGCCAAGGAGCTCCACGTGCCGGTTCTGGCCCTGTCCCAGTTAAGCCGCAAGGTGGAGGACCGGAACCCGAAGATTCCGCAATTAGCGGACTTGAGAGAATCTGGGGCCATTGAGCAGGATGCAGATGTGATCTTTTTCATTTATCGAGATGAGGTTTATAAAAAAGAAAATTCCACCGAAAAAGGGTTTGCATGGATTTTCTTAGAAAAACAGCGTAACGGCCCCACCGGAAAATTCCGGCTGGCCTTCCAGGATAAGTTTACCCGCTTTGAACTGGCGGAGACAGCCGAGCCGCCGCCGGCGTTTTAGGAAAGGGAATAGCACTACTACGTTAGATAATACCTCCCATATCGCCCATGATAGGACAACCATTGGATATTACTGACAATCAGTTATGTCACCCTGAGCCGTAGGCGAAGGGTCTAGATTCTTCGCTGGGCTCAGAATGACAATAAATACAAAGGGTTGTACTGAAGCAGGCGGGTAATTAACGTTGTAGTGATAGGGAGTAGGGAGTAGGGGGTAGGAATAAGGGGAAAAGGTTAAACGGGGAAAAGCGATTAAACTTCACATTGAACAAAGTTGGGGGAGGATGGCCCATGGCCGACCTCCCCCAGTTCTTTTTAAGATCTTTTAATTCCGGTCCCGGTCTTCAGTTCCCAGCCACCATCATTAACTGAAACCTAAGACCTGAAACCTTCTTACGCAGTCTTCACCTCAATCTTCCGGGGTTTGGCCTTTTCCACTTTATCCAGCTTCAGCCGCAGGACGCCGTCCTTTATGGTGGCCTCGATGCGGCCCTGGTCAATGATGGAACCCAGGTGGAATTCCCGCTGGAAGTCGCCGGTGTAGTATTCCTGAACCACTGGAGTTTCCCCCGGGCCCATGGGCGGGCCGACTTCGCCGGAAAGGAAGAGGTGGTTTTCCTTGATGTCAATGGTGACCTTATCGCCGGTAACCCCCGGCATGTCGGCCAACACGGTGATGGCCTCGGGGGTCTCGAAGATATCCACTGCCGGCAGAAAGACCCGCCCGGGGCGGACCCGTTCGGCCTTGGCCGGCGCTTCCGTCTTGACTTTGGGTTGCAGTTCTTTTTCAGTCATGGCGAGCCTCCCTAGGCGGTCTTGACCGTGATTTTCGGGGCTTGATCTCTTCCGGCTTGGCCATCTTGATGGTGAGAATGCCGTTTTTGTAAGAGGCCTCCACTGAAGCCGGATTAACCGGGCTGGGCAGGGCCACCACCCGGCGGAAGAAGCCGGATTCCCGCTCCCGGCGATGGTAATTGACGTTCTCCGATTCCTCCGGGATCTTCCGTTCACCCCGCAGAATCAGGTTCCCTTCGTGGATAGTGATTTCCAGCTCCACGGGGTTGATGCCGGGAAGTTCCGCGCGCACATAAAGGTTATCACGGTCTTCGGAAATATTGACCGGGGGATAAACTCCAGGCCGCATCCTGACCAACTCCGGGGCGAAAGTCTCCTCGAACAGGCGCTCCATCTGGCGCCGGAGTCGCTCCATCTCCCGGAAGGGGTCGGACCAGGGATCACGGAAAGTAAAAATTGGCATGATTAACCTCCTCCGAGTTTTTTTCTTAACATTTGTTAATCATTATCCCTTAAGCGGTCAAGGGGAATAGGGGTTGAAAATTTAAGGGAATTTCTATAAATCAAGAAGCGTTCTTAAGGGTCAACTTTTAACCTTGAAGCTTGAAGCTTGAACTTTGAACCTTTCGTAACATAAAACAGAAAACGGAAAACATAATCATGGCATTTCCCTGGCAGGACGTGACCTGGGTGCTCCTGGACATGGACGGCACCCTGCTGGACAAGCATTTTGACGATTATTTCTGGGAAACCCTGGTGCCCCTGGAATATGCCCGGCGCCAGGGCCTCACCCTGGCCAAGGCTCAAGAGGAGGTCTTCGCCCTATACCAGCGGGAAGAAGGCACCCTGAACTGGACGAACATCGACTTCTGGTCCCGGATGCTGGACCTGGACATCCCGGCCCTGAAGGAAAGCATCCGCCACCTCATCGAGGTGCATCCCGACGCCCGGGAGTTTCTGCAATACTTGCGGCGCCTGGGGAAAAAGATCATCCTGGTGACCAACGCCCATTACAAAACCCTGGACCTGAAAATGAACCATACGGGCCTGCTGGGGAATTTTGACCAGGTGATCTCGTCCTTTGACCTGGGCCGGCCCAAAGAAGATCTGGAGTTTTGGCAGATATTGGAAGAACAGCTAGGGTTTGATCGGGACCGCGCCATGCTGGTGGACGACAACGCCGAAGTTTTGGCGGCGGCCCGGGACTATGGTATCAAGTATCTATTTTTTAAAGCTAAATCGAGTTCCAAGGAAGAAGCCGAAGCCCATCCGGAGTTTGTTTCTATTGAAAGCTTTCGAGAGTTGATGGAGTA